>CAZGIC010000061.1:0-13398 GCA_964526435.1 uncultured Lachnospiraceae bacterium
TCTACACCACCAATGGGTTTATGTTATCACGACCACGCTAGTTGACAAAGAGCCTACATTAACATATTTTAGTTCAAGCACTTTTAAATATGTTTTATTTTATAATCTTAAACTTCAGTTTTATCTTCCTCTAAATTTAAAGAGGAACATTACTTTTCAAAACTGCTCGCCATGCATACAGTGAACTATCAATATAAGCTTATCTAAAGTTTTACTAACCACTTTGGTTGTCGAAAAGCCCTTATTTTTCCAGAAGATCCAGTTCCTCTAATCTTTCAAATACAAGTTTACCCAAAGCCTCATAGCCATTGCTGTTTAAATATCCGTTATTTGTAAGACAATCGGGAATAAGCCCTTCCTCCATTTGCTCTTTATCTTTTTTTGAATATTCCACACCTTCAACCTCAACAGAAGAAAGGAATTCTCTTGCATTTAAATAATGATCACCAAACTCATCTTCCATCATACTGTCATAGGCAGCATTCTCATCAGCTGTACCGCTCATTCTTCCAATAATGATATATTTGTCGGAATCACCGAACTTTTCAGCAAACCTTAATGACTGTTCAACAAGTTCAGTATCTGTACTATATCCCCCGCCGTCACCTGTCTGGAGAATATTTATATAATTATTATACTCTGTCGAACCGCTTGTTATAACTTCAGTACCGGCTGGTACCTCCACAACCCTTGTACTGTTATCCTGCCTGCTCAAATAGTAAGCACTTGCTTTTGTTATATTATCACTTCTGGTTTCTCCATATATTGTACAGCTTACTCCTGCAACTATGCATGGGTTAAATCCCGGATTATATTCCTGAATACATGGATTAACTTCACCCCCGTCTTCAGACTCAATACTTATCTTAATAAGCTCACTGTTTCCGTCAATTGTAAAATCTTCACTTATTACAAAGGGTATAGCTCCTGCTCTGCCAAGGACTGTTCTGCTGTCCTCACCATATACCCCCATATTGCTTACATCATATGGATAATCTTCTTCCTCCATAAGCTCTTTAAGCACAGACGGATAACTTGTACCTTCACCAAAGGTACCATATGTAAGCCCATCACCCCAGCAGGCTATGCCCGGAGTTTCAGAAAGTATTTCATTGGCTCTGGCTTCTCTGTTTGCCCTTTCTGCCTTTTCTTCCTCAACTCTTTCACTGTATTCCGCAACCATTTCACTATATTCATTAGTTTCCCAGATTTTATTGCTATCAAAAACAAAATAAAAAACTATAAATATTATTATCAGTATGGCTGTAATAGTCATATATAAATAATTTTTGTTATTACTCATTCCAAAATGTCCTCCGGCACATATCTTTGACAATATCAAAATGCCCTATATTTTTAAACAGCATACAAATCCTGTCCACTTGCTTTATTTGTCATTGCCAGTTTCACTATAGCCATATTTATAGCTGTATCCGTATTTATCATATTTACCATACTTTCCGCCGTTTGCTTCTGTTGAATTCACAACTATACCAAGTATATTCACATCAAGCAAGTTTATACTGGCAATAGCTCTTTCAACCTCATCATAAGTTGTAATATCCTGCCTTGTTACAAGTATAAGTCCTGCTGTATTCTTTGCAACAACAAGAGCATCAGATACAACATTTATAGGTGATGTGTCAATAACAACAAAATCATATTTATCCTTAACAGAATTTATAAACTCAACCATATTTTCAGATGCAAGTATCTGTGACGGATTTGGCGGTACGGGACCGGCTGTCAGCACATCCATATTGCCGTAAACTTTCTTATGCACAGCTTTTTCAAAGGAACACATTCCTGCAAGTACAGTGGATAATCCCTCTTTATTTGTAAGTTCAAACATTTTGTGCTGTACAGCTTTTCTCAAATCAGCATCAACAAGCAGTACCTTTGAATCAGTTTCACCAATTGCTATACAAAGATTTGCAACAGATGTACTCTTTCCTTCACTGGGAAGAGGGCTTGAAACCACAAATACATTATTCTTGCCTGTAGAAAGAGAGAACATCATATTATTTCTCATTGTATTATAGGCTTCTCTGACAGAGAACGAAACTTCACCATCAATGATTGTTTTTATTTCTTTTTCATTCTCATTATTCTTATTTTTCTTAAACTTTCCTACTTTGCCAATATTATTTTTGCCCGTACTTTTCCTTTTATCACTTTCTAAAGCATAAAAGGGAATTTCTCCTATAAGTGGCAGATTAAACTTATCAGCAGCATCTTCTCCTGACTTTATAGTATTGTCAAATATAAATCTTAAAACAACAAGACCTGCAGCAACTATAAATCCAAGAGCAAAGCCCATTAAAGAATTTTTTGTTGCATTTGGAGAGGATGGTCCGGAAGGAACTTTAGCTTCACCTACCGCCTCAACATCACCTGCACCTACAACTCTTATCAGAATATCAGGGGCAATCTCAGTAATATAATTACACATATCAGCAGCTATAACAGGATCACCGCATGTGACCGCTATTCTGATAAGTTCAGTTTCATTTACAGTGCTGTAGCTTACCTTTGACGATATGCTTGCTGTCTTTATTTTGTATCCGTCATCTGTTTCTTCAAGTGAAAAATAAGGTGCAAGTTCTTCAGGTGTATAATTTTCAACAAGTTTCTCACCTATTGCATCACTTACAACATCGTCATACAGTATTTCAATACAAGTTGCAGCAAGCTGCTGAGCCGCTGTAATATCAGACTGATTTACTATATCTACTGCTGTCTTATTAGTAACGTTTTTAACATACATAGATACTGACGCTGTAAACTGATACGGAATACAAAGTTTTGTATATCCAAAGGCAAATACAAATCCAAATACGGCAACACATATAATAAACCATTTTCTTGACATAAGTACGTCAAATATTTCTTTTAAATCAAGTGTTACCTCTTCATTATTATACTTTTCTCCCATATCTTTTCTCCATAATTTATTTTTTTAAAATTTAAATGTGTCCTTTAGCCCAAGCCATTTCTGATCCTTTTCACTTAAATTAAGAGGAGTACCGTCAGCCATTTTATATCCTTCCGCTGACGCTGTACCATTATACTCTCCTGTAACCCCCTGCCAATCTATACCTATTTCAGGATCATTCCATGCAAGTCCGCCTTCATCACCCGGATGATAAAAATCAGTACACTTATAACAAAATTCAGCTATATCAGACAAAACAAGAAATCCGTGGGCAAAACCTTCAGGTATATAAAACATCTTTTTGTTTTCCTCAGAAAGTTCGACACCAAACCACTTGCCATAAGTTTTTGAATTGCTTCTCAAATCCACAGCCACATCAAAAACCTTTCCCCTTACAACTCTTACAAGCTTCCCTTGGGGATATTCTTTCTGGAAATGAAGTCCTCTTAAAACACCCTTTGAAGAGCATGACTGGTTATCCTGAACAAAAACCATATCAAGTCCTTCTTCCTCCATATCTCTCTGATTATATGTTTCCATAAAATAGCCTCTTGCATCACCATGCACAGCAGGCTCTATAACACACAATCCTTCTATATTGCATTTTGTAACCTTGATCTGTCCCATTTCAATTACTCCTTAAAACTCTATTTCATTTAAATATCTCTTCAAAGCGTCTTTCCATTCGGGGAGCTTTTCAAAACCCATTTCAGTAAGCTTTTCCTTGCTCATTCTGCTGTTAAAAGGTCTTTTTGCCTTAGATTCTCCGTATTCGGCAGTAGTAACGGGAGTAACATTTACATCTCTGTACTCATTTCTGCCCATTTCAGCAGCCTGTTTAAATATTTCACAAGCAAAGTCATACCATGAGCATATACCCTCATTTGTAGCATGGTATACACCATATTTTTCAGTTTCTACCATATCCACAAGAAGCTTTGCAAGGTCATAAGTATATGTGGGGGAACCTATCTGGTCATTTACAACTCTAAGTTCCTTATGTGTTTTGCCAATGTTAAGCATAGTTTTTATAAAATTCTTGCCATTTTTACCAAATACCCATGCTATTCGCACAATAAAGTACTTATCAAGATTTTCCCTTACAGCACATTCACCCTCATACTTTGTCTGTCCGTATACATTAAGAGGGGCAAAATTCGTTTCATCAGGTTCCCAGAAATTTGTTCCCTGTCCGTTAAAAACATAATCAGTGCTTATATATATCATTTTTATATCAATTTCTTTGCACACTTTAGCTATGTTTTCAGTACCCCCGGCATTTACAGCTCTTACCTTGGGTATATTTTCTTCATCTTCAGCTGCATCAACAGCAGTCCATGCCGCACAATGAATTACAGCATCAGGATTTACATCTTTAATAACCCTGTCTACTTCTTCTGCATTTGTAATATCCATTTCTTCAATATCAACACCTACAGCAATGTGCCCTCTTTTTTCAAGCTCATTTACAGTATCATAGCCAAGCTGCCCCTTAACACCTGTTACCAAAACTTTCATTTCAAACCTCCAAAGACAATTATTATAATTCAGACAGTTTATCTGTTTCCATACATCTTTTCATAATAATTTTGGTACTCTCCTGAAATAATGGTTTCCCACCATTCTCTGTTATCAAGATACCATTTTATAGTCTTTTTTATGCCGTCTTCAAATTTGGTTTCAGGCAGCCAGCCAAGCTCATTGTGTATTTTAGTAGGATCAATTGCATATCTCATATCATGACCTTTTCTATCCGTAACAAAAGTAATAAGGCTTTCAGGCTTTCCAAGCTCTTTACATATTATTTTCACAATATCTATATTGGCCATTTCATTATGCCCGCCTATATTGTACACTTCGCCAACTCTGCCCTGATGTATAATAAGATCTATAGCCTTACAATGATCCTCTACATAAAGCCAGTCCCTTACATTTTCCCCCTTGCCATAAACAGGAAGAGGCTTATCATTTAAAGCATTTGCTATCATAAGCGGAATAAGCTTTTCAGGAAAATGATAGGGGCCGTAATTATTTGAACATCTTGAAATAGTCACAGGCAGTCCATAGGTTCTATGATATGCCAGAACAAGAAGGTCTGCAGATGCCTTTGAAGCACTATATGGACTTGATGTATGAATAGGTGTTTCCTCAGTAAAAAATAAGTCAGGTCTGTCAAGAGGAAGATCTCCATATACTTCATCTGTAGAAACCTGATGATATCTCTTAATGCCATACTTTCTGCATGCATCCATAAGGACCTGTGTACCCATTATATTTGTTTCAAGAAATATTCCTGGATTTTCTATAGAGCGGTCAACGTGACTTTCTGCAGCAAAATTGACAACCATATCAGGCTTTTCTTCTTCAAAAAGCTTAAATACGGCATCTCTGTCAGTAATGCTTTCCTTTACAAATCTGAAATTAGGATTATCCATTACAGGCTCAAGTGTTGACAAATTACCAGCATAAGTAAGGCAGTCAAGGCACACAATTCTGTAATCAGAATATTTATTAAGCATGTGAAAAACAAAATTACTTCCTATAAATCCGGCACCGCCGGTAACAATAATAGTCATATCAAAAATTAAACTCCTTTTTATTTAATTAATACAAATATTTGCCTTCTGCAACCTTCATTAAATGCTGTCCGTAAGATGATTTTCCATATAACTTAGCAGCTTCCATGAGTTTTTCTCTGGTAATCCAGCCGTTTCTGTAGGCAATTTCTTCGATTGCAGAAATCATAATTCCCTGTCTTTCTTCTATAACTTTTACAAATTCAGCAGCATCATTAAGGGCATTTATTGTTCCTGTATCAAGCCATGCAAAACCTCTTCCCAATGTAACAACATCAAGAGATCCCTCATCAAGATACATTCTGTTTAAATCTGTTATTTCAAGTTCTCCCCTTGCAGAAGGTTTAACCTTCTTAGCCTTTTCAACAACTGTATTATCATAAAAATATAGCCCTGTAACAGCATAATTTGACTTAGGATTTTCAGGCTTTTCTTCAATTGAAACAGCCTTTCCTTCCTTATCAAATTCAACTATACCAAATCTTTCAGGATCTTCAACATAATAGCCAAAAACTGTAGCTCCCTTTTCCTTGGCAGCAGCTTTTTTAAGTATTTTTCCAAAAGCATTGCCGTAAAATATATTGTCACCAAGTATCATAGCACAGCTGTCATTTCCAATAAATTCTTCACCAATAAGGAAAGCCTGGGCAAGTCCATCAGGGCTTGGCTGTACTTTATAACTTAGATTTATCCCAATACCAGATCCATCTCCCAGTAATCTTTCAAAATTCGGCAGATCAGCAGGCGTTGATATTATAAGTATATCTCTGATTCCTGCCAGCATAAGTGTAGATAAGGGATAATATATCATAGGCTTATCATAAACAGGAAGAAGCTGTTTGCTGGTTACCATAGTCAATGGATAAAGCCTTGTACCTGAACCTCCTGCAAGAATAATTCCCTTCACACAATTCACCTCAATTTCTCATTTTATTTTATTAAAATACGTGTTTCCCCAACTGTATTCTACACTATTATATCATATTTTGACCAAATATCAAACTATTTATGAAAATTCCTTCTAAAAATACTGTTACAAATTTATAAGTTCATATTTCTCCACATATAAGTTTAATACTAATTATCTACCAAAAACTTTATATTTGATAAATTTAAATCTGAAAAATTACACGTAATAATAGGTCCTAAAAATATTTAATAAGATTTTTCCAAAAGATCAGATATAAATTAGATATATATAATCCCTATGAAACATTAATTAAAGAGTTATACGTTTGTATATTTATATATATAACAAGAGTGCCTACTCAAAAAATAATGAATAGGCACTCTTGTTTTAAACTGCTAATGACAATTAAACTGTAACTACACACAAATTTACAAAAAACCACATCACATCTAAACAAATACATTTATTCTGTACTTCGTTGAGACTGAGTCCTCATGGCTCCTTCCAGAAGATTTATTAGCTCATCTTCAGATATATAATAGTAAATATCCGGTCCTTTAATAACAACAACTAATACCATATATTCTTTATCCAATGGCTCTATGTGGATACGCTCCACATTATCATAGCAGTCTAATAACTTATTTACTGCTGTGGCAAATCCAAAAATTTGCATATCTTCATCAATAATAAAACTCAATTTCTTTATTGTTGATGAAGATAAATCAATTATAACAGGGATTTCCCTTATACCATGCGGTAATTTATAATGTGCTCTTTCAACAGTTCTAAACTTGTCAGGTATTATATAATCTTGTAAATTTATTTTTTCAACATCATTTTTATTAATTTTCATTGTAACCACCTTTTCAAAACCTATTTGGTTTCTACCAATTAATTTTCTCACCGATAAGCTTTCCTTTTCCACAGCAATTTAAAAAGATAGCTACATTTCCAACCAAAGCCTCCATCATAAAGTCAATCCTAACCTTGTCATAAGGTGTATGTGCATATTGTTCCTGCATCGGTGAATAACCAATAGCAGGCTTATGATCTCTTCCTGAATTAAGACTCATATCAGTTGCAAAAGTCCAATAATCCAACTTTGGTTCTTGTCCTACAAACTCAAGTGCTTCTTTGCAAGCAATTGTAAACGGATGTTCTTTTGACATTTTCCATGGAAGTACATTTTTAATTTCTTTTAACTCAATACCCGTATAGGTTTTTTCTACAGCACCTTTAATTTTTACATCTGCATTAAATTCAGGGTCTGTTTCTGACAGTTCATCTATTAAACGCTGAAATTGTGCTAAAACATCTTCCTCTTTTTCGCCGGGAATTGTTCTTCTATCAATGGAAAGCATACATTTATCAGGAACAATTGATAACGCCCCGGGGGAACACTCAATAATATTAAGCGAAATTGAGGCTTGTCCAAGATCATCATCTACAGGCAATGAGGGATACAGCTCATCCTTCAGTTTATTAATAAGTGGAATTGATTTATAAATAGCATTAATACCCATCCATGGAGCACTTCCATGAGACGTTCTTCCATAAACAGTTATCTCATATTCTGTCCTGCCACGATGACCTAAATATAAATTTAGAGAAGTTGCCTCAGAAGACACCAAAGCATCATAATCCAAATTACGTTCCTTAAAAGTATGGTCAATCATATATTTCATTCCGGCACATTCACTTGTTTCTTCTAATACTACCCCCGTAAACATATATGTTCCATTCAATTTATAACCCATTTCCCTTAATTTAAGCAGAATTGCACCCGAATAAATTTGTACAGCTCCTCCACCTTTAGTATCAGAAGCAGCCCTACCATGAATACATCTAGTATTTTCTATACTGGTTTTATCCCGATTATCAACTTCACAAATATCTATTGCCCCACCATACGGATCATATCCTTGCCAATTTTTTTCATTACCTTCGCTAACGTGATCAAGGTGAGAATTATACATAATTACAGGACCATCGCCATAAATTAATCCGATTACATTACCAACAGCATCAATAAAAACTTCATCATAACCAAGTTTTTCCATTTCAAACTTATATAACTTAGCAACTTTCTCCTCTGTACCACTTATACTTTTAGTCTGTATCAAACGTTGAGCAAACTCGATCATTTCCTCTTCGTAGTTTATCGATATTTTTTTTACTATATCATATATATTGTCCATAATTAATTCTCCCTTCAATCAAAAATATATTTTAAGCATTTTCAAAACATCATAAAATATGTTAACAAGTAATCCACGACTTCTTAAAATGCACCTAAAATCAATTATTATCCCCATTTTACAGCTAAATTCATACTTACTAATTTAGTTCTATTTTTACTTTTTAACTATTTATATGATTTTTATGAATACCTAAAGAATATCTCTAATATGATATGCCAACATAATTTCAAACCTGGCCTCCATAGTACTTATATCAAGCCCTGTAATTTTTTTAATTTTCTTAATCTGATAATTTACTGTATTTCTATGAGTAAAATTTATTTCTGCAACCTGCTGTATACTTCCATTACAATCTATATAAGTTCTTAATAAATCTATGAGATTGGTACCATTATCCTCATCATATTCCTCAAGCTTACCAATAATATCTTTTTTATAAAGCTTTAATAATTCAAGATCACTTACTGATAACAGAATTTTCTTAACTCCTAATTCATCATAAATCAGTACATCCTTATTTTCCGATTCACAAAGACGAAGCATCATTGAAATTCGTCTATAATTTTGAGACAGTTTATCCAAACTTTCATGATTGGAACCAACACTAATATAAAAACTGTTACAGCCCGATTTATCACCATCAGCAGCCATTAACTCCTTAATAGCATCCTGTAAATCCATATCCGTACAATTACACAGCACAAAAAACATAATATCTTGTATTTCAAAAAAACCTACTTGAGCACAATAATTTTTAACTTTATGATTAATATATTGCTTTACAAAAAGACTATTCCGAATTATAGATGATTTATCAGATTTAACTTTTACTCCAATCATACAACAATTTTCAGTTTTTGGAAAACCATTTTTCTCAAGCTGTTGTATATATTTTTCAGTTTCATTAGGATAAAAAATAATATTCTGTAAAATAACACCAATATTATCTTCTTTCTTATTTAATTTTATAATTTGACTACAAAAATCCCTGGTCACATCCACCACGTGGACTTCCCACGGCATAGTAAAAATAGGAAATCCATTGTCGTTACCATATTGAATAACTTCTTTTGTTACCTCCTTAATATAAGGCCCCAAATTAATAATTATACCACAAGCATTATTTTTATGTAACTTTTTGACCAGCATTAATAACCAATCCAGTGATTCAGAATTTCTGTGCCCTATACCCGTTGTAAATATAAGCTCACCACCATGCAGAAAATCACCAACTTCTTCATCCTCCAGCGTATGTACCCACTGAACAATTTTATCTAAGCCTTCTTCACCTGCAACTACACGCAAACCATAAAGATAGTTATCATTGGCACAAAGTTGTCGTAAAGTCATAAACATAACTTAACCTTATGTAAATCAACCCTAACTTAATAATAGCCAAAGGGTATCTTTACCCTTTCTTTTATTTTAAACTTGTGTAAACATGAAAACACAATCGCTACAATATGATAACATATTGCTATAAAATCAATATCTGAATTTTATTTTATAATATATTATACTATATCTAATGTAAAATTTTTCCAAGAAAAGCTTTTAATCTTTCATTCTTAGGATTATTAAACAGTTCCTTAGGTGGTGCATCCTCCAATATATATCCGCTATCCATAAAAAGTACTCTATCTGCAATTTCTTTTGCAAAGCCCATTTCGTGTGTAACTACAATCATGGTCATTCCCTGTTTTGCAAGATTGACCATAACTTTCAATACTTCCTCAACCATTTCAGGATCTAAAGCTGATGTCGGCTCGTCAAACAGCATTACCTCTGGCTCCATTGCCAAAGCACGTACAATAGCTATTCTTTGCTTTTGTCCTCCCGAAAGTTGACTTGGCTTAGCATCTTTTTTATCATCAAGTCCTACTTTTATAAGTAGTTTATCTGCAATTTTTTCTGCTTCTTTTTTACTGATATGTTTTACTTGACGTAAAGCTAACTCAATGTTATGTTCAACAGTTAAATGCGGAAACAGATTAAAATGCTGAAATACCATACCTATTCTTTGTCTTACTTCTTCATGCTTAATTCCTTTTCCTTTCTTACCTGGCAAAGCAATAGCCTTGCCATGAAATTCAATACATCCATCTTGAATAGTTTCCAAAGAAGTAATTGAACGAAGAAGTGTACTTTTCCCTGAACCTGATGGACCTATTAAAACAATTACTTCTCCTTTTTTAATAGAAACATTGATATCTTTAAGAACATCTAAATCTCCATAACTTTTTTTAACATTTTTCAATTCAATAATTGGTACTTCCATAGTATGCACTCCCTTTCCTTTGTTACATTTCCACATTACATAAGAAATCTTTCAAATTGGAGCATATATCCTTTATGGATATATTCATATCCTCTAAATTCAGTCCAAAATAATATGGCTTTTCAATATTTCGTGTCAGTAATTCTTCTGTTAGTTCCTCTGCAAATATTCCTGTTCCTTTCACAAAAGTAGATTTTTTACCAACATCCATAGGCGTACCACCCCAACTTTCATCATAGCATGTAATGTCACAACCGCACGATGGAGAACCATTTATCCATAAAACTACAACAACTTTATATCCGGCATCATAATACGCCTTGATATAATCGACCTGTTTTTCAGCAAGTTGTCGGCAATGCCTGCGATATCCAGGCGTGTCATATAAATTTTTAACAGCTGACCAACGATTTATTCCCAGGTATAAGGTCTCCGGACAATCCATTTGTTGTATACCTATTCCATACTCTTCAAGAAGTTCTAAAATTGGAAAACATGCACCTCTGTACCTGCAAATTTCACGTACCTTATTATTTCCATTCAAAATACAGCTTGAAACTAATGCAATTTTTTTACCTCTATTATCATTATTTCTCATTATGTTCTCCTTTCCTGCACGTTAAGAAATACATACCATTTCTCCTACATATACAAGTATTGGGAGCGTGACAACTGATAAAATAGTTGTCATCCCAAATATTTGTGACGCATATTTTTCATCTTGTCCATATTGCAGGGATAAAAGTGTGGCCGCTGTAGCTGTCGGACAAGCTGATACTAAAATTGTAGACATCAACGCAATATGATTGATTCCTATAACATCAAATAATATCAAAGCCAATATAGGTACACCCAATAATTTCCAAAATACAATTTTATATATTCTTATTTTTTTTACCGCTTTAAAAAAGTCTGACTGTGCCACAGTGACTCCAGAAACAATCATTGCCATAGGTGTATTCATATTTGCTATATATTCGATAGGTTTTAAAACAACTGTTGGCAACTTAATCCCGGCAAAAAACACAAACATTCCAAGAAAAGTTGCAAGTATAGCTGGTGATATTAAAACTTTTTTAATAAAATCAAACCAACTACTATTACTAAGTAAAAATATACCATGACTCCACATCAACAGATTAAAAACTGTAATATACGCTGTAACATAAAATACGCCTTCATTTCCATAAACCGCTGAAACAAGTGGAATACCTATAAATGCACAATTAGAATAAATACAGCAAAATCTCTCAAATCCTTTATTAATATCTTTTCCCTTACCCAAGCAATACTTAGATATAATAATAAATAAAATATGTATAATTAGTGCGACCACAAAAGCCTGTATCAAACCGCTGAGAAGTGAATCCTTAAATTCAATATTATAAGCATAGAACATCAACGCAGGATTAACAAAGGAAATAACTAATTTTGAAAGTTGTTTATTAGTAGATTCAGAAATCCAACGTATGCGATATAGAACTATACCGCATACGATCAATAAAACCATTACTGCTATTTGAAATACAACACTTTCAAATGCTTTCATCAATATTACTCCTCAATAGGCTTTACATCCAATTCAAACTTATAATTTGTAAATTTTTCTGGGAAAATTTCATCTAAAGGCCATGTACGCATATTATAATACATATCTTGCCACTGTAAAATTTCATAGTTACATCCTATAGCAAATACTTCTTGAAGTTTAGCAAGATCTCTTTCTGTTTTTCCCTCAGTTAGTTTATTTACAAGTGCAATTGCTCTTGCGCAATGATCTTTATACTCATCTGTAATATAAAACTCTAACCAAAATCTATACATATTATCCTTTGGCAAAGTACACTGCGGAACCAAGTCAAGGCCGAAAAACATATATAAAATTGTACAAGGGAAAAGTGCAATCACCTGAGTTGCTAAATCACCCTCCCACGCACGTGAACGCTCAAAAGATGTGTAAGTCTGCTTTCCGGGTGCCATAATCGTTTTTTCCATTTCATCAATAGATAAGCCAATTTTCTTTGCCCAGAAATCACGATTTAGTATTACTTCATTCTGCATAGTTTCAGATAAAAGATCATACCAAATTTTCATTTCTTCATAACCATTACACTTAGCAAAACCTACACCCCAGCATTTTGTAAACTCCATTAAATAATTATAGTTTTGCTTAATCTGGAATCGAAATCTTTCTTCCGGCATAGTACCATGCAAAATATCTTGCATATGAGGTGTCTGCTCTATTACAGCTACTGTTTTTTTAATCATTGGTAATAATGTTTCTTCATAAAATCCCATTTTTATTCTCTCCTTTTTAATTATCTTTTTACTGTAAGCTTTTTTTCCATTTTATCTATTGCAAATATAAACGGCAGGGTTACCAGCAAATATATTATTGCCACCGCCATCAATGGTGTTGCATTCGCAGTCATGGATTGCATGGGCGGATTGTCAAGTCAAGTGCAACACTTTTTATTAATAAATTCAATAGGTGA
>CAZGIC010000062.1:0-13392 GCA_964526435.1 uncultured Lachnospiraceae bacterium
TGGAAATATTGTCAAAATTTTTGTTATATGGTATACTTTTAGTATAATTTGAGTTTATTAGTGTTGTTGTTATAAATTGCAAGGGTGTGACATGAGTGAATGAATTGATATTGTTTGAGACACAAGACGGGAGTGTGAAATTAAGTGTTGCTGTTTCTGATGAAACTGTATGGCTAAACCGAAGTCAAATGTCGAAATTGTTTGGACGAGATATAAAAACTATAGGAAAGCATATTAACAATGTTTTAAAAGAAGAGTTATCCGAAGAAAAGGCAGTTGTCGCAAAATTTGCGACAACTGCTGCTGACGGGAAAAAATATATGACAGAGCATTATAATCTTGATGTAGTGATTTCTGTCGGTTATCGTGTTAAATCAAAGCGTGGAGTGGAGTTCAGACGCTGGGCTAACTCGGTGCTGAAAGAATACATAATAAAAGGATATGCCGTAAATCATAACCGTATGAATCAGTTAAATGAGGTAGTGCGGATTATGAAAAGAGTAGAAAACAGCCTTGATACGAAACAGGTGTTAAGTGTAATAGAAAGATATAGCAATGCACTGGATTTGCTTGATGCCTATGACCACCAGAATATGTCACGTCCCCAAGGAAATAAAGCAACTTATGTTTTAAGTTATGAGTAATGCAGAAAAGTAATTGACAGTATGAAATTCGTGGATGAAAGTTTATTATTTGGGAATGAAAAGGACGATTCTTTTAAAGGAAGTATAGGAGCGATTTATCAAAGCTGCGGGGGTGAGGATCTGTATCCGACTCTTGAAGAAAAAGCAGCAAATCTTCTGTATTTTGTTACCAAAAATCATAGCTTTTCCGATGGAAACAAGAGGATTGCTGCGACTATGTTTTTTGTATTTTCTTGACAGAAACGGGGCATTGTTTGAAGATGGTGAGAAACTTATGGATGACCATACTCTTGTAGCCCTTACTATAATGATAGCGGAATCAAATCCGAAAGAAAAAGAAATGATGATAAGTGTAGTTATGAATTGTATGAAATAGAATATTGATACTATGATCAAATAATTAAGTGATAAGTTTTAAGAAGTAAGTACTGCCGATGAAAATTGTAGGGAGGATGTATATGTCGGATATGACTGAGTTAAAGGCTGATTTGTTTCAACTGCTGGAGGAAGCGGGGGCACAGCTAATGGGTGTTGCAGACTTGTCTGGTATCGTTGAGGGAGAAATGAAAACAGGGATTTCGGTTGCTGTTGCAGTTCCTAAAAATATTGTAAAAGATTTACAAAGAGCACCGACAAGAGAATATTATGATGCCTACTATGCTTTAAATAGTAAGCTGGATAAAATTGTGGAGTGTGGTGCTGAATTTTTGAAAAAGAACGGCTATCAGGCATATGCCAATACGACAAAGGCAGTAAAACAAAATGAGAAATGGTGTACGCCTCTTCCCTATAAGACAGTAGCTACCCGTGCCGGTTTGGGCTGGATAGGAAAAAATTGCCTGCTTGTAACAAAGAAATATGGAAGCGGTGTACGATTATCAAGCCTGCTTACAAATGCACCACTGCCTGCAGATACTCCTGTTAACGAAAGCCATTGCGGTGGGTGTATGGTTTGTGTGAAGAAATGCCCTGCACAGGCTTTAACAGGAGTATTATGGAATCCCAAAACAAAAAGAGAAGAACTTTTCTGCAAAGAAGAGTGTAAAAAAATGCAGATTCAGAGAATGAAACAGGCTACAGGTATTGAAACGGATCTGTGCGGATTATGTTTTGCCGTGTGTTCTTTTACCCAGAGATATATAAAGGAAGAACAGGGTAATGAGTTAATATAAAACCAATACTTTGGCGGAGAAAAAGATATTAATTAAGGACAGTTCATATACATAATTGATAAATGTAATGGGATAATATTGCCAAGTGTTTAGTGTTATGATATACTTTTAACATAAATTTTTATATTTATGGGAGATTTAAACATGATAAAGGTAATGTTTGTATGTCACGGTAATATATGCCGTTCGCCAATGGCGGAATTTGTGTTTAAGCATATGGTTAAGGAGAAGGGGCTTGAGAAGGAGTTTATTATAAATTCTTCCGCAACAAGCTGTGAGGAGCTGGGAAATCCTGTTCACAGGGGGACGAAAAAGAAGCTTCACGAAGAAAGGATTCCCTGTGGTGATCACAGAGCTGTAAGGTTAAAAAAAGAGGACTATTATTTTTATGACTATATTGTGGCTATGGATCAAAACAATATAAGAAATATTGAAAGAATTACAGGAAGGGATAATGAAAACAAGGTACATCTTCTTCTGGATTTTACGGACAGAAAAGGGCAGAGTATTGCTGATCCATGGTATACGGGGAATTTTGATGTAACTTATGAGGATATTAAAGAAGGCTGTGAAGGTCTTTTAAATGAAATTATAAAATGAATTTGAAAGAATACAAAATTTTATTAGGTTGGTAAGTATGATTTAATAAAATCATATGCTGTTTATTTAAGCGGTCTGACGTTTTATTATAAGAAAATTAATGCTGAATAAAGGTAAACATTTCATTAATTTTGCCCCAGTTAGCTTTAATTATGTTAGTTGTTAAATATGGCTGATTGTGTGCATACATTAATATATGGTTTTTCTGGCAGGAAATTTATTTGAGGTTTCCTGCTTTTTTATTGCCGGTCTTGTTGTATCTGACACATTATTAATATAAAAAGAAATAGTATTTGCAAATATGGGATAATATGTTATAATTAAAAATAATGGAAAGTTTTGAAGGAGTGTCCTTTTGTGGAAGATATTGATAGCAGAAGCAATGTTGAAATAAGTGATGATGTTATAAATACAGTAATAAGAGAGGCAGTTACGGGAACGGATGGGGTCGCTGCAGTTGCTGAGGGGCAGTCTGTTATAAAAGGCTTTATTGGCAAAAAAAACAGAGGTATAAGCATTACAAGAGAAGAAAACCGTATTGATGTTAATGTGAGCATAATTGTGTATTATGGCTGTAAAATTAAAGAAACTGCGGAATTGGTGCAGAAAAGAGTAACTGAAGATATTGAAACAATGACCGGTTTTGTGTGCGGAAGTGTAAATGTGAATGTGACCGATGTTACGGTTAAAGAAATAAATGAAAGCGGTAAAGGTGAAAGATAATGAGTAGAAGAAATGCCAGAAAACATATATTTAATTTAGTTTTTCAAACAGAGTTTAATGACGGTACAGATGTTAAGGATATTATTGAAACATACAGAGAAGAGTTTGAGGATTTTGGCAAAGGGGAAAGAGACTTTGTTTCAAGAGAGTACAGAGGTATACTTGCAAATGTTGAAAGTATAGATTCATATATTGATAAATATTCTGTTGGGTGGAATGTTAAAAGACTTGCTAAAACAGATCTTGCAATACTTAGAATAGGCGTGTATGAAATAATGTTTGACAATGAAATACCTGATGCTGTTGCTGTAAATGAGGCCGTTGAACTTGCAAAGGAATTCAGCGGGGATAAGGCACCTTCCTTTATAAATGCACTGCTGACTAAAATAGTTAAAAGCAAGGGTGCTGAATAAATGAATGTTTATACTGTATCCCAGATAACAGGTTATATAAAAAAAATACTTGAAAATGATATTTTATTGCAGGATATTTATATAGAGGCTGAAATTTCAAATTTTAAAGCTCACAGCAGCGGACACCTTTATTTTACTCTTAAGGACAGCGGTGCTGCAATTAACAGTGTAATGTTCAGAAGCTCTGCAGCAAGGCTTAAATTTATGCCTGAAAGCGGAATGAAGGTTGTGGCAGGAGGGTATATATCCCTTTATGAAAAGACAGGAAATTATCAGCTATATGTTACTTCTATGGAACCGGCGGGAATAGGCGCCCTGTATTTAGCCTATGAACAGCTTAAGAAAAGACTTGAAAAGGCAGGGGTGTTTGATGATAAATATAAAAAGCCTATACCTGAAATGCCTAAAACAGTGGCAGTAATTACATCACCTACAGGAGCTGCCGTAAGGGATATTATTAATGTGACGGGAAGAAGAAATCCAAATGTTGAAATAGTAATAGTTCCGGTGCTTGTACAAGGAGAAAATGCCGCTCCTGATATAGTGAGGGCTATTGATATGGTGAACCGCTGGGGCAAGGCCGATACAATAATACTTGGAAGAGGCGGAGGTTCAATTGAGGACTTATGGGCGTTTAATGAAGAAATTGTTGCAAGAGCCATATTTGATTCAGATATACCCATAATATCTGCAGTCGGTCATGAAACAGACTACACTATTGCAGATTTTATTGCTGATATGAGAGCCCCTACGCCTTCTGCAGCTGCTGAAATAGCTGTACCGGCAGGAAATGAAATAAATGACAGAGTAATAAATATGTATAAAAGAATCTCTAAAAGCATTACAAGCTGTCTGAATGAAGGGATTTCATCATACAGATATTGTGTAAACAGTTATGGATTTAAAAATTTCGGCAATACTGTTTATAACAATGAAATATATGTAAATGAGCTTTTTGAAAAAATATGTAAAAATATAGACAGCCGTATAAATCAGAATAAGCTGCTGCTTAAAAATTGTCTTGATAATATTGAAAACAAATCCCCTCTTAATATACTTAAAAAGGGATATTCTATTGCTTATGACAGCAGAGGGAATATGTTAAAAAGCAGTGAAAATGTAAAAATCGGTGATGATATAACTGTGAAACTTAGTGAGGGAAGCGTTAAGGCAAATGTTACAGAAGTAAGGAGCGGGGAATGAGGTAAACAATTCACAATTGTTTAAATGAAAGTATTTTTACTACAAAGATTGGGTTTAATATACAGGTTAAAAAATTTGGTTTTAAGATACAGATTTACAGAGGCAGGTGAATGATTTGGCAAGAAAGAAAACTTTTGAAGAAGCTCTTGCAAGGCTTGAAGAAATAACTGAGCTTATGGAAAACGGTGAAACAGGACTTGAAAATTCTGTAAAGCTTTACAAAGAAGGGGTAGAGCTTTCTGTATACTGTTCTGAAATACTTAATAAAGCTGAACAACGGGTTATGGAATTAAAAGAAAGTGCCGACGGAGTGTTCAGCAAGAGAAATTTTAATATGGGAGAAGAGTAATGGAATATAAAGACAAGCTTAATGAGAGAATAGAATTAATAAATGGGGCTTTAGAAAAATATCTTAAGCCAAAGTACCCTGAAAGGCTTTATGAGGCAATGAATTACAGTGTTTTTGCAGGAGGTAAGAGAATGCGTCCCGTACTTCTCCTTTCTGCCTGTGAGGCTGTGGGAGGAGATATTAACAAGGCTCTTCCTTTTGCCTGTGCTATGGAAATGATCCATACTTATTCACTTATACATGATGATTTGCCTGCTATGGATGATGATGATTTCAGAAGAGGAAAGCCTACATGCCACAAACAGTTTGACGAGGCTCTTGCTATTCTTGCAGGGGACGGACTGCTTACAATGGCATTTGAGGTTATGCTTGATGCTGTATGCAAGGAGAATGAAGGTAAATTTGCAAAGGCGTCAAGGCTTATTGCAAATTACAGCGGAAGTGAGGGTATGCTTGTAGGTCAGGTTGTTGATGTAGAGTCAGAGGGGAAAAAAATAGATGACAAGACTCTTATGTTTATACATGACAACAAGACGGGCGGTCTTATTAAGGCGGCTCTTATGGCAGGTGCCCTTATAGGCGGTGCAGACGGTGATACAGTGAGAAATTTTGAAAAAATAGGCTATAATATGGGAATTGCTTTCCAGATTAAGGACGATATTCTTGATTTGACAAGCACACAGGAAATTCTCGGAAAGCCTGTTTTAAGCGATGTTAAAAATGAAAAACAAACTTATGTGTCATTGTACGGACTTGACAATGCTCAGATGGATTATGAAACTCTTTCTGAGGGAGCTGTAAAAATGATAAGTGACATGGGAGAAAAGGCTGACTTTCTTAAGTGGTATGCACAGTCACTTGTGAACAGGGAAAAGTAAATTTGCATTTTATAAGACAGGATTGGTTATATGATATATATTCAGCAGTTACTGCACAATGAAATAATTTTTGTTACAATAATTTCATGGGCAATAGCTCAGATTATTAAAATGATACTTGATGTTATTGCAACAGGTAAAATTGACTGGGAACTTATGTTTTCATCAGGAGGTATGCCAAGCTCACACAGCTCTTTTGTGTGTTCACTGGCAACTGCCACAGGATTAAACAGAGGGTTTGATTCTGTTGAATTTGCAATTTCTTTTGTTCTTGCTGTTGTGGTTATGTACGATGCGGCAGGAGTAAGAAGGGCGGCAGGTTCCCATGCCGTTATTATAAATAAGCTTATGGACAGTCTTAATATAAAGTTAGACGAAAATCTTAAGGAGCTTTTGGGACACACCCCGATACAGGTTGGGGCAGGTGCAATTCTGGGCATAATTATAGGGATAATATATTATTTATGCTTTAAGTAAAAGAGGGATAAATATGTATCTGGAGAAAATAAATTCCCCTGAGGATATTAAAAAACTTACTATAGATAAACTTGATATTCTTGCAAGTGAAATAAGAGAATTTCTTGTTAAATCAGTTTCTCAGACAGGAGGTCATCTTGCTTCTAATCTGGGAGCTGTGGATTTGACAATTGCAATGCATTACTGCTTTTCATGTCCAAGGGATAAATTTGTTTGGGATGTGGGACATCAGTCATATACACATAAGATACTGACAGGAAGAAAAGACGAATTTAATACCTTGAGAAGGCTTGACGGTTTAAGTGGTTTTCCTAAAACAAATGAAAGCAGATATGATTCTTTTAATACTGGGCACAGTTCAACTTCAATTGCGGCTGCAATAGGACTTGCAAAGGCAAGGGATCTTATGGGACACAGCTACAATGTTGTGTCTGTTATAGGTGACGGTGCCATGACAGGGGGACTTGCCTATGAAGCCCTTAATAATGTGGGAAGAGATCACACCAGACTTATAATAATATTAAATGACAATCAAATGTCAATATCTGAAAATGTTGGCGCCATGAGCAAGTATTTAAGTGAACTTATACTTACACAGAAATATATGAATGCAAAATCAGGTATACAGAAAAGCCTTAAACATATGCCTGTAGGGGGAGAACATCTGTATAATCTTCTTTACATGAGCAAAGGAACACTTAAAAATGCTATTATGCCTGAAAACAGTATGTTTGAATATCTGGGGATAAAATATGTGGGACCTATTGACGGACATAATATAAAGAGAATGGTTAATGTATTTAATAAGGCTAAAAAACTGGATATTCCTGTTTTGATTCATGTTATGACTAAAAAGGGAAAGGGATATGAACCTGCTGAAAGTCTGCCAAGTGTTTATCACGGAGTAAGTAAGTTTGATGCAAAAATAGGTGTTGTGCCTGATTATACTAAAAATGAAACCTATTCCGATGTGTTTGGAAGAAAAATACTGGAAATAGCGACAAACAATAAAAAGGTGTGTGCAATTACGGCGGCTATGCCTTCAGGAACGGGTTTGAGTAAATTTGCAAATATGTTCCCTAAAAGATTTTTTGATGTGGGAATTGCCGAAGAATATGCCGTTACTTTTGCGGCGGGGCTTGCAAAGGGTGGTTTTATACCAGTTTTTGCAGTTTACTCTACATTTTTGCAGAGAAGTTATGATCAGATATTACATGATGTGTGCATACAAAATCTTCATGTTATATTTGCTATAGACAGAGCAGGTATTGTGGGAGATGACGGTGAAACACATCAGGGCATATATGATATATCATATCTTGCCCATATACCCAATCTGACGGTAATGGCACCTAAAAATAAAGTGGAATTTGAAAAAATGCTTGATTATGCCGTGAAACTTTCGGGTCCTGTTGCTATAAGATACCCAAGAGGCGAAGCCTCAGAAATAATGATCGCTAAATGCAAAAGTCTTGAATATGGTAAGGCTGAGTATATATACACAGGTGAAAATATTGCCCTTGTAAGCTATGGAGCTATGATGGATGAGGCTGCAGATGTGTATACATCTCTTATGGATATGGGATATAATCCTACCCTTATAAATGCAAGATTTGCTTCCCCTATGGATAAAGATATGATTGAAGATCTGGCTGAAAATTATAAATATATATTTACAATGGAAGACAATATATATTCAGGAGGCTTTGGTTCTCTGCTTTCACAGAAAATATGCGAATATGGAATAAAGGGAAATGTTATTCATAATTTTGCTTTCCCTGATATGTATGTGGAGCATGGTAAAAGAGAATTGCTTTTTGACAGATACGAAATGTCTGCTGAAAAAATCCTTAATAAGATTACAGATATAATAGGAGCAAAAAATAATGACTGATATAAGACTGGATATGTACATTAAGGACAGTATGAATATATCAAGACAGAAAGCCCGTGAACTTATTGAGTCGGGAAATGTTACGGTAAATGGCAGAGAAGTTTTAAAGCCGGCATTTAAAATAACAGAAAATGATATTGTGAAAACTGAAAGCACTGAAAATGTACTTAAGTATGCAGGCAGAGGCGGATACAAACTTGAAAAGGCATTAGATGAATTTAGTATTGAAATAAATGGTGTATGTATTGATATAGGGGCTTCAACAGGCGGATTTACAGACTGTATGCTTCAAAAGGGAGCTGAAATTGTGTATGCCGTTGATGTGGGGAACGATCAGCTTGTTGAAAAGCTTAAAAATGACAAAAGAGTAATATCAATGGAAAATACGGATATAAGAACAGCAGAAATTGAAAAGGCTGATTTTATAAGCTGTGATGTTTCATTTATTTCATTAAAAAAGATACTGGGGAAAATAAGTGAACTTCTTAAAGATGAGGGGAAGTGTGTTTTGCTTATAAAGCCTCAGTTTGAGGCGGGGAGAGAAAATCTCAGCAAAAAAGGCATTGTTAAAAATCCTAAAATACATAAAAAGGTCATAAGGGATATAACAGAATGTGCCGCTGAAAATAGTCTTTATGTAAAGGCTGTGACATTTTCACCCATAAGAGGCGGTGACGGAAATATTGAGTATCTGGCTCTTGCAGGCAAAACTGACGGAAATGTGATAAATCAGCAGGATATTGACAGTGCAGTTGAAAAAGCCTTTGCCAATTAAAAAAACAGGTGATAAAATGAAGAAAATAGGTATAATTACAAATATAGATAAGGATCCGGAACTTGTGCATACTGATGAAATTGCTATGTGGGCAGAGGAAAAAGGCTGTGATGTTCTTCTTAATTCATCTTTGTCAAGGAAAATAGGGCGGGGTATGCCTGTGTCAAGTACAGACGAACTGTATGAAAATGCAGATTTTGTTGTTGTGCTCGGCGGTGACGGTACAATACTGAAAGTGGCAAGGGGTACTGCAAAATATTCAACGCCTATATTAGGGATCAATTTTGGTACACTGGGGTATCTTGCAGATGTTGAAAAGGCTGATGCAAAGGTTGCAATAGAAAAGGTGCTGGAAGGCAATTATAAAATTGAAAAAAGAATGATGCTTGAAGCCTATATTGAAAGGGGCTGTGTCAGTCATGATACACAGCTTGCTTTAAATGAAGTATGTGTGAACAATGCAAACATATCCCGTATGATAAGCCTGAGTGTTGAAGTTAATGACGAATATATAAACACATTCAGAGCCGACGGCATAATTGTTTCAACTCCTACAGGTTCAACAGCCTATAATCTTTCGGCAGGAGGCCCTATACTCAATACAAATACGGAACTTATGACAATAACTCATATCTGTCCTCATGCCCTGTATGCAAGACCTATTGTTGTGTCAGGAAATGATGTTATAAAAATAAGAATAGCAGGGGATTACAGTAATACCCAGTTGAATTTTGACGGGCAGAACGGTGAAAGAGTTAAAAGCGGAGATGTTATTGTTATAAAAAAATCAAAGTATTTTACTGATATTATAAAAACAACGGATTTGTCCTTTTTTGACATATTGAGAAGAAAAATGGTTGCCGTGAATATATAAGTAAATGTATATTTGGAGTATGTTATATGAAAGTAAAAAGACAATCTAAAATTCTGGAAATTATAAGAAATAATTATATTTGCACACAGGAAGAGCTTGCGGAAAGACTTAATGCTGAGGGCTTTAATGTGACTCAGGCAACGGTGTCAAGAGATATAAGGGAACTGGGTATAACCAAAATTTCTGATGGTATGGGCAGGCAGAAGTATGGTGTAATCACAAATGATGACGGACTTGTAAGTGAAAAATTTAAAAGGGTTTTTAAAGATGGTGTGACATCAATTGACTTTGCACAGAATATAATTGTTATAAAAACCCTTACGGGTATGGCAATGGCAGTGGCGGCTGCTCTTGATGCAATGGAAAATACTGAAATAATGGGCACTATTGCAGGAGATGACACTGTGTTTTGCGTAACTAAGGATGAGGCAAAGGCTGTAAAGCTTATTGAAAGGCTTAAGGAAGTATAAATAACAGGTAGATGACATATGATAGAAAAACTTTATGTAAATAATTTTGCTTTAATAGATGAGCTTGAAGTGGATTTTGGACCTGGGCTTAACGTGCTGAGCGGTGAAACAGGTGCAGGAAAATCAATTATAATAGGCTCCCTTAACTTTGTGCTGGGAGGAAAGGCAGATAAGGATATAATAAAAAGCGGATGCGATATGACAGAGGCATCCGTACTTATATATGTAGACAATGATGAACTTAGAAAAGAGCTTGAAAACTGTGATGTAAAAGTTGATGATGATAACTATGTTCTTATAAAGAGAACTTTTAATACAAATGGTAAGTCTTACTGTAAAATAAATGGAAAAACTGCTACAGTTTCCATGGTTAAGGAAATATCCTCCTATCTTGTGGATATACATGGACAGCATGACCATCAGTCACTTTTGAATCCTAAAAGTCATATTGTTATGCTCGACAGGCTGTGCGGTGAACCTCTGGAAAAAGAACTTGAAAAGCTTAAAGAAATTTACGGTGAGTACAGGCAGATTTCTAAAAAACTTAAGGAAATCGATATGAATGACAGGGACATTCAGGATAAAATGGAACTCTATAAGTATCAGATAGAGGAAATAGAGGACGCTGATATTAAAATCGGTGAAGATGAGGAACTTACTGAAAGAAGAAATATTCTTATAAACAGTGTAAGGCTTCAGGAATACATAAGCGAATGCCTTAATTCCCTTTACAGAGGGGATAATTCAGCTGTAGAGAATATAGGAAATGCTATTGACAGTCTTGAAAGCATTTCTGAAATTGATGAAAGTCAGGAAAAGATACTTGAAGCTCTTAATGACGCCTATGCAATTGTTGAAGATGTTGTAAAGAGTGTAAGAGTATACGAGGACAGTATGGACAGTGATCCGGAAGAACTTAACCGTGTTGAAGAAAGGCTTCAGACAATTTATGATCTTAAAAATAAGTATGGCAACACAATTGAAAAAGTACTTAATTATCTTCATAAGGTTAAGGAAAAGCTTGACATAATAGAGAACAGTGAGGCTCTTGCTGAAGAATATACGGCAAGGAAGAAAAAGGCTGAAGAAAAAATAAAAAAAATTTGTAAAAAAATATCTGAAATAAGATGTAAAACAGCTGAAAAGGCTGAAGTTAAAATAGTAAATATACTTAAGGATTTAAGTATGGAAAATGCCGAATTTAAAATAAATATAAAGGACAAAGAAGGATTTGATGAAAAAGGAAGCGACAATGTGGAATTCCTTATTTCAGCAAACAGAGGCGAAAAACTTAAACCTTTAAGTAAAATTGCATCGGGAGGAGAAATGAGCAGGGTTATGCTTGCTCTTAAGAATGTTCTTGCTGATGTGGATAATATAGATACTTTTGTGTTTGATGAAATTGATACAGGTATAAGCGGAAGAACAGCACAGAAAGTTGCTGAAAAAATGATTGCTGTAGCTAAAAGTCATCAGATACTTTGCATTACACATCTGCCTCAGATAGCGGCAATGGCTGATAATAATTATCTGATTGAAAAGAGCAGTAATGAGGGTGCAACAAATACAAATATTGTTGAATTGTCAGGGGAAAAGGTGTATAATGAAATAGCAAGACTTATTGGGGGTGCTGAAATAACAAAGGCAACTCTTGAGGCTGCAAAAGAAATGAAAATAATGGCGGATAAATTGAAGGAGATTTAGAAATGAAAAGAAAAATAGCAATGATATTAATTGGACTTATGTGTGTTTCCGGTGTAGGATGCAGTAATCCTTTTGGAAGTAAAAGTGCTATAGATATTTCAGATGCTGCAAAAGCAGATATTTTTGCAAATATCGGAGATTATACAGTTGTGGAAAATTCAGAAGCTGCTGAAGTTTTTACTAATTCCATGGCTGCGGTCAGTTCAGCAGAAAATCTTACAATCACTGTTGAAAATAATATTGTAATGGGTACAGAAGGTGATGTAAGTTATCAGGAAAGTGAAAGCTACTCAGAAATTAAGTTAAATAAAACTGATGAAAGCCAGACAGGTAATGTTGAAATTGAAAATGTATACAGATATGTACCGGATGCAGACGGTGATGAACTTACAGAAGAAAAAAGCGATATAACTGGCTATTATGAAGATGACAGATTATATTTTATTACAAATGACGGCGACAAGGTACAGGAGGAAATGAGTTTTGACGACTTTCTTGCTGTTGTAAATAACTACGAGCTTAGCATTTTTGAAGAATGTATAAGCCAGGCTGCCTATGTTGAAGACAGTGACGGAAAGACATATTATATTTCATATGATCCTTTGACATTTGAAAACACTATGAATACAAATATGGAAGCTTCAGGGCAGTATCTTGATGACGGTGAGTCTATGAGTGTAAATTATGCAAATATAGTTGCTAAGGTTGACAGTGAGGAAAATTTACTTGCTTATGCTTTTGTAATAGATGCAGAATATATATACGATCTGGACAGAATACCATATAGCTATACACTTCAGGTTGATTTCAGCGACAGAGGAACTACAAAGACAAAGGCTGTAAAGGATATGGATTCATATATGACTGTTGACGAATATACAGAGATGATGGAGGAAAGATACAGTTCATATGACACAGACAGTTCAGACGACACAGATATTGATTACAGTTTAGATGATGCTGATGACACAGACAGCTATGAAGATATTTATGATGAAACTGATGATTCAGAAAGCAGTGTAAGCGGGGACGATGAAGAAACTGCTAATTAAATGCGAATATTTGACAAAAAACTGTTGACAAAGATGTAAAGTTGTGATAAAATACTTCTTGTGTTCGATTTAGAGCACAAGAATAAGCGCGATTAGCTCAGTTGGTAGAGCAGCTGACTCTTAATCAGAAGGTCCGGGGTTCGAGCCCCCGATCGCGCATTTGA
>CAZGIC010000063.1:0-13194 GCA_964526435.1 uncultured Lachnospiraceae bacterium
AACTTTGGGATTGAGTTTATTCGTCAAGTTATTTAGTTTTCAATGTTCTAATTTACGCAATTAATCAAAACCATTATTTACTCTGATTTCAATTAATTTCATCTTTTGCCATCACTGTGACAGCTTATTCATTGTATCACAGTTTCAAGCTTTTGTCAAGAACTTTTTTAACTTTTTCAAAGTTTTTTATTCTTAACTTTTGCAACTTTTCAGTCACAACTCATTCAGTATATCATAACTTTTAACATTCGTCAAGAACTTTTTTACATTTTTTCAACTTTTTCAAGTTCTTGTTTTCGCTGTTTTCTTTGGCTACAGCCTGCTTATTTTAACACAACTTTTACCATTTGTCAACAGCTTTTTACATTTTTTCAATCTTTTTTCAAGACTGACATAATTCAGATTAAACAACATATATTATATGTCATAATCTTCTTTTTTATTCGCTTTTTGCTCATCAGCTCAGCGACAAATAATAGTTTATCATAAGTTTACATCATTGTCAAGAACTTTTTTACAAATTTAAACATTTTTCTTTTTTATACTTAATAAACCGCTCAAATTCCTCTGTACTGCTATTAATTACAAGCTCTTCCGGAAATTCCGCCATTTTCAATACATTCTCACATCTTTCAAAGTTTCCTATATAAGTATGATAGTGTGCATCACTTCCAAGAATAACAGGCATTCCCTGCAATTTACATTCCTTCAACATATCAGCAACAATTATCTCTCCCCCTGCCCTTCCATTTCCCGGATCAAAAGAAGAGTTGTTAATTTCAAGAAGAGTTTGGGTATCTCTTGCTGCAGTAACAACTTTTTTTACATTTATAGGATACCTGGGATCACCCGGGTGCCCAATTATATTCACAAAAGGATTTTTCATAGTATTAATCAAAGCAGCCGTATTTTCTTCCTCATTTCCCGGATCAATACAGGGTAAATGAAGACTGGCTATAGCTATATCAAAGCTTTTCATTATTTTCTTTCTTATTGATTTGTCAAGCTTTCCTTCATAATCCATTATATTAAACTCAATTCCCTTAAATATCCTTACCCCTTCAATATATTCCGGTACCACTTTAAGGTTAAGAAAGTGCAAAGTTCCGCATGAGCCGGGCATACCGGGAGCATGATCAGTCATTCCCAGATATTCAATTCCAACAGAAGCTGCATAGTGTGCATTTTCCGTAATTGTACTGTAAGCATGACCGCTTGCTATTGTATGCGTATGCATATCTATTTTATATTTTGACATTTTATCACAGCCTTTCAACTAATTGCTAGTATACAAATCACAATAAATGTTTTATAATTAGATTAATAATTCTCAGTCAAAGGAGGTCAGTATATGAAAACATACAAGATTGAAACCATTGTGGCAAAGAAATTATCAGGCATCAAATGTAATTGCTGTGGAAAGGATATAACAACAGACAAATTCGGATACACCTCCGATTACCTGTCTGTTGAAAAACGATGGGGTTATGGCAGTACATTTGACAACGAAGTCCACAGCTTTGATATTTGTGAGAATTGTTACAAAAAAATTATAAAGGGGTTCAAAATCCCCATAGATATTGATTAATCTTCGCTCCTGCAGCTTAAAGCAAAAAACTCAACTCCTGAAGCCTTATTCTTTTTAAGTGTTTTGCTGCATTCATTTACTGTAGAGCCTGTAGTAAAAATATCATCTATTATTAAAATATTTTTATTTTCAACAGACACATTTTCCTTTATTGAAAAAGCACCCTTTATATTTTTCAGTCTTTCTTTCCTGTCAAGACTGTTCTGAGGTTTTGTGTTTATACAACGAATAAGCAAATTCTTATACTCAACACCCAAAGCCTCAGCAACAGCCTTTGCAAGTATTTCAGACTGATTGTATCCCCTGCCCCTGTATCTTTTAGGGTGCAGGGGTACAGCTGTAACATAATCAAATTTTGCATCAATGTTATTCACTGCATAATCAGCCATAATTTTGCCTAAGAACTCACCATATCTGAACATACCCTTGTATTTAAACTCTCTTATTGCATTACGCACAGCTTCCTTGTATTCAAACACAGAATACCCCTTGTCAAAATACATTTTCTCACTGTTGCATATTCTGCAATTGCCTCTGTGATATATAATTCTTCCGCATATTTCACATTTTCTGTAATCTTTTATTTCAAAATGGCATCTGCAGTCATCACAAACCCATTTATTTTCTCCGGCTCTCAGAATTTTATCACAGCCAATGCAGTGATCAGGATATATTACAGTAAGAATATCATCAATTATCTGTTTCAGCATCTGTTTCAGTATTTTCATCAGTGTTTTCCCCTGAATTGTACTTTCTGAAAATTTCCATAAATTCCTCACCTGAAATATTTTCTCTTTCATAAAGGAACATTGCAATTTCTTCAAGAGCTTCTTTATTTTCACTGAGCATTCTTCTTGCTTCATCATGACAAGCCTTTATAACAGCCAGAACTTCAGCATCAAGTTCAGCAATTGTTTTTTCACCAACAATAGCTACTTTATCCCCTGAAAGATATTGATTCTGAACACTTTCAAGTGCCATCATATCGAATTTGTCACTCATACCATAAAGGCTAATCATATTTCTTGCAAGCCTTGTAGCCATTTCAATATCGTTGCTTGCACCTGTCGTCACTGAACCAAACTCAATTTCCTCAGCACTTCTTCCTGCAAGATACACTACTATTTTTGCAATTATTTCTTCCTTACTCATAAGGTAACGTTCTTCTTCCGGCATCTGCATAGTATAGCCAAGAGAGCCCATAGTTCTCGGTACAATTGTAATCTTCTGCACAGGCTGAGCATTTTTCTGCAATGCAGCAGCCAGAGCATGTCCCACTTCATGGAAAGCAACAATTTTCTTTTCCTTTTCTGACATAATCCTGTCTTTCTTTTCTTTACCTGCAATTACAACTTCAACAGACTCCATAAGATCCTCCTGAAGTATTTCATTTCTGCCCATTCTAACAGCACGCAAAGCAGCCTCATTTACAATATTAGCAAGGTCAGCACCACTTGCTCCGCTTGTTGCAAGGGCAATCTTTTTAAGGTCAATATCAGGACCCTGTTTTACATTTTTAATGTGTACTTGCAATACGGCAATTCGACCGTTCAGGTCAGGATTTTCTACAATAATTCTTCTGTCAAATCTACCTGGTCTCAACAGAGCCTTATCAAGTACTTCCGGTCTGTTTGTTGCTCCTAAAATAACAACACCCTTAGAAGAATCAAAACCGTCCATTTCGGAAAGGAGCTGATTAAGGGTCTGATCATTTGTACCAAAACGGCTGTCTCTCTTCTGACCCACAGCATCAAGCTCATCAATAAAGACTATACATGGAGCATTTTCCTGAGCAGTTTTAAAAAGCTCACGCACTCTTGATGCACCTACACCTACGAACATTTCTTCAAAATCTGAACCTGAAAGGCTCATAAAAGTAACATTTGCCTCACCTGCAACAGCTCTTGCAAGAAGAGTTTTACCTGTACCGGGAGGTCCAACAAGCAAAGCACCTTTAGGCTGTTTTGCACCAATCCTTCTGTACTTTTCAGGATTGTGAAGAAAATCAATAATTTCACTTAAAGATTCCTTTGCCTCGTCCTGTCCCGCAACATCTTCAAATGTAACGCCTGTTCCCTTTTCAACATATATTTTGGCATTTGATTTTCCCATTCCGCCTGTACCCATTTTGCCCACAGCAAAACGCATAATCAATGTAAATCCCAGATACATAATAAGCAGCGGTAAAATCCAGCTTGTAAAGAAAGAAATAATAGGAGAATTATACTGAATAGGTGAATAAAAATCAACATCATGTTCAATCAGCAGCGGCACAAGCTCACTATAGCTTACATTTCCCACATAAAATACATCATTTGCAACCATCTTGTATTTATCATCAAGCAGGTCATAATAAGGATAAACTACAAGTCTGTCTGATCTGAACTCGACCTTTTCAACCTTATCTTCCTCAACCCAGTCGAGAAATTCGCTGTAATTTATCTCACTCTGAGTCCTCAAAGCCATAGACGTCATTAAAAGATTGAACAAAAAAGTCAATCCCAAAGAAATTATAAGTATTCTCAAAAATATCTTTGAATCAGAACTGCCTTTTCCACGGTTACCGTTTGCTTTATTGTTTTCATTGTTATTATTAAGGCTATTGTCTTCCATACACTGTCCTCCAATTTTATATACTTACGGCAGCCTGTTGCAGTATATAATCAATTTGGCTGCCTTTTTAATTATATTAATTTTTATATATTCCATTTTATAACAATAACCGCTAATTTACAACAATAAAAAACACCATTTTATAAATTCTTAATATTTGTTCCCGTATAATAATGTGCAAGTATAGTTCTGTAATCAGCTCCATTATTAGCCATAAAACAGGCACCATACTGGCTCATTCCCACACCGTGACCATATCCTTTTGTACTGAAAGTTATGTTTTCACCTTCATCAATAATATCAAAACTTGTAGACCTTAAACCCATTATCTGTCTTATTCTGTCACCGCTGTATACCTTGCCTCCTATATTTACGCTTTTAACATAGCCTGCACTTGTTTTTTCCGTAACAGCAAAATCAGTACTTCCAAATATACTGCTAAACTGTTTTTTTGTCACCGTCACACTGTCGCTGTAGTAAGGAGAAAGCTCATCTCCCTCAGATTTGACGCTTTTTAAATATGGCAGATCCTGTGTCCACACATTCTGACACTCCTCCGTATAACCGTTTGTAGTAGAGCAAAAAGCAGCCAATATAGGCTCATTATTATATTCAAGAATTTCCCCTGCAGTGGCATAAACATTATTTTTTATTTTTGTATAATACTCATCAAAATTATCGCCCCACATTTCTTTCATTTTTTCAACAGAAACATAAGCCTGTGCAATATCTTCGTATTTTACGTCAGGATTTGACTTAAGCTGTCTTACAGCATATGTCCTTGCCGCAACAGCCTGTGCTTTTAATGCCTCATGAGGAAAATTCACAGGCATTTCACCTGCCACCACACCAATAACATAGTCCTCAAGTTCCTTATCTAAATTAACATTAATTTTTTCTGTAGCTGTTTCTTCAATTATACTGCATACAGGCATAACCTGTCCTTCACTTACAGCTATGGGTATAAAAATCACAGTAATAAACACACTTGCAAAAATAAGTTTTTTCAAATTACCACCCCTGGTACAATTTATATAAATTTTAATTTGTAAACAAGTGAGAAACAAAGAGTTAAAATCATTTATAAAAACACCTTTTTGTGTAATTATTTCTCAAACTTTCCTTCTGTCCTTTGTATGTGTAATTATTAATCACCCCTGAGCCGAATATCTGCCAAAGGCATAAGTTTTCCTTTTTTTAAGGAGGGTATCGTCTGTGCCATCGAAGTTTTTCCTCGCTCCTAATTCCTAACTCCTCACCCTCACCCCCACTCCTAACTCCTCACTCCCCACTCCTAACTCCTCACTCTCTCAATCTTTCCCCCTACACCCTTAAGCTTCTTTTCAATCATCTCATAGCCCCTGTCAATATAGTGTATATGCCCTATTTCTGTTGTTCCCTCTGCGGCAAGAGCCGAAATTATAAGTGCCGCCCCGGCCCTCAGATCTGTAGCCTCAACCTCAGCACCTGCAAGTATATCAACACCTCTTACAACAGCGGTCCTTCCTTCAACTGTAATATTTGCCCCCATTTTTTTAAGTTCCCCAATATGCATAAACCGATTTTCAAACACAGTTTCGTTTACAATTCCGGTACCGCTTCCCTTAGCCATAAGGGCAGTAAACTGTGCCTGCATATCCGTAGGAAAACCCGGATAAGGCATTGTTTTAATATCTGTATTTATAACATTCCCCTCTGATTCCACTATAACAGAATTTTCAAGCTCTTCTACACCAACCTCCATTTCCTTAAGCTTTAATATTACAGGCTTAATATGTTCTGTTATAACATTGTTTATGCTGCACTTTCCTCCTGCACCTGCCACAGCAAGCATAAATGTTCCTGCCTCTATTCTGTCAGGAATAACACTATGCTCCACTCCCCTAAGACAGTCCACTCCCTCAACCACAATAGTATCACTACCTGCTCCCGAAATTTTTGCCCCGGCCTTTATAAGAAAATCAGCCATATCAATTATCTCAGGCTCCGTGGCACAATTGCTTATTATTGTTCTGCCTTTAGCCATTACGGCAGCCAGAATTATATTTTCCGTAGCACCCACACTGGGAAAATCCAGATAAACCTCCCCACCATTAAGATATTGTGCAGATATGTCAATTATTCCACCCTCTATAGACTGATTAGCCCCAAGAACACCAAAACCCTTAAGATGCAGATCAACAGGACGCTGACCAATGTTGCATCCCCCCGGCATAAACATAGACACCTTTCCAAATCTGCCCAGTAAAGCACCCACTAATAAAAAAGAGGCTCTTATATCCTTTACCTTATCACTGGGTGCCTTATTTTCAATATTACTGCAATTTATTTTAATACTGTCATCAAACTCAACTTCAGCTCCATAATACTTAAGAAGTTCTATCATTGTATAAACGTCACTTAATTTTGGAACATTATTTATAACACAGCTATCGGGAATAAGAAGAGTAGCCGCCAGTATTGGCAGAACTGAATTTTTTGACCCTGATATATCAATACTCCCCTTTAATTTATTTCCGCCTGTCACAATAAATTTTTCCATTATCTAACCTCCGGGACCATATTTTTTAATTTATATAAAACCTCATTTATATCACATTAAATATATTGCCCTGTAAAGCTTAAAGTAAATCTTGAAATTAAAGCCAAATAAAAAAATATTTAAATTTTTCCATAAAAAAATATGCCCCGCCTTTTATTGGCACAGCATATTTTTATATTCCAATTTAACCCCCAATATAAATGCACGAATAGCTTAATATATTTTTTAAACTATAAAGTCGCAATTTATATAATTAATTCACATATATATGAAGATTATTATACTCTGTTTTTAGATATTTAACAAGGGTATCATCACTATATTGTCCATTTGGATTTGAAACTTTTATTTCATTATTATTCAGTTCAATAACATAATCGCTTGTCCATTTTTTAACTTCTGTATCCTGTTCATTTATTACTGGATAATCCCATTTATCTTCAAGATTTAATGTAAACTTATTATTAACAAGAATCACTTGTTTAAAAATAATAATTTTAAATAATATTCATATACAAAGTTAAAAAGCATCATTATTGTACAATTTTTATTTTACTACAAAACAAATAAATCTATTTCTCTGTTATTAATTTCCATTATGATAACCCCTATAATAAACTTAATAACTATACTCAATTAATTACCTTAGTATAAGATCATAATCGATATTTGTCCCTATTTCTAAAAATCAATTTATAAATATCATTATCATTGCTGTTTCTATAAGTAATAACTTATTAATATAATATTCTAACTTTGCATATCTGATACTTATTGAATATTTATAAAATTATTAAACTCTTACGCAATATATCTATACAAAAAAGTAACTACCTGTGCACGAGTACAAGGGGATTCCGGACTGAAAGCCGTATTACTTGTACCGCTTGTTATTCCCAAAGCCACAGCCCATTGTACAGCTAACGTATAATATAAATCTTTTCTGACATCATCAAAACCACTTCCGCTAACATCCGGGGATCCTGCCTGACGATATAGGAAAGTCACAATTTGTGCTCTATTACACAGTTCATCAGGACCAAATTCAGTTGAACTGATTCCAGATGCAATCCCCTGTTCCACAGCCCACAATACTGCATTATAATAATATGCATCTTTATTCAAATCTATAAAATCTGTATTCGTGTCAGACGGCTTAGGTGAACCAACCGCACGCCAAAGGAAAGTTAATGCCTGAGCACGTGTACATATAGCATTCGGCTCAAATGTATCATTACCTGTTCCGGATACAATTCCATTATTTACCGCCCATTCAACCGCTTCATAATAATATGTATCAACAGTAACGTCTGTAAAACCATTTGTATGTATATATATTCCTGCCGGAACATCTACACTCTTATTAAACAAATTTATTTCAATAATTAATTCACCAATATCGGAAAAACTGTAAAGTGCATTAATAATATTACCTGTTGGAATACAATTCAAAACAAATGATTCTGTCATTGACAACAAAGCTGTACCTGAAACAATTTCTTCTGTTATAATTTCAATTAAATTAAATCCTGACTGAGTAAGGACATCAAAAAATGATTGCAACACGTCACCAAAATTACTCAGGCTCCATTCTCCATTCATCAATTCCTTTTCTGCGGTTTCCTTTATCATATCTATCATTACATCGTTTAAATACCCCTCTGTAAAGGCATCATAAAGAACTTTTTCAGCAATTGCTCCACTATCTATTATTTCACTAGCATTATTTACAAGATCACCTGTTTTCTTTATAAAATCTACTGTAATTGCTGTTGAATTTACAATAAGAGCAACTACCGATTTGGGACTGTTTGATATTTCTATATATCCATCTGCCGGAACCTTAATATGTACATCAGTTTTCTTTGAAATACTTTCACCAGAATAATATTTATTATTATCAAGCAAGTAGAAAAGGTCTCCAATTTCTTTGACGAGATTAGTCACAGAATCCTTAAAACTACTCTCCATAGTTGTGAACTTTTCAATCACATTATAATCATATATATTGCCCTCTGCATCATATGCAGTAACCGCACCATACAAATCCAAAGAATTATATATAGTCATTGTAACATCATAATAATCTATAGCATCTTCATTATTTTTATGCTCTTTGTAGTCAAAATCATCAACAACCATTCCACAATAGTTATAAAAATTTGTGATTTTACCTTCTTCTATTATCATTTCAGGAACATTCTTAAAGTTATAAACCATTTCTGAATCCACAACATAAATATCTAAAGTTCCCATTGCACCATTTGATAGATTTGTCATAGTCAACGTCACTGAACCCGGATTCAATGAATTAATTGTATAACACTGACCATAAACAGCGTCCCAGCCAGATGAAACAACGTTTATTATACTACTGTCACTTACAGAAATGCTGTAAGAATTTTCATTTGATAGTGGACTCAATTCCCCATTTACAAAAAATCCTGCATACATCTTTATAGTGGAGCCTTTTGCAACACAATTAGTTGCCGTATTTAAATAAAAATGGAACTCGCCTTCATCTTCGTCAACAGATATACTTTCAGCTCCTGTATCAATACTGTCCCACTCGCATATAAATGCTGTTCCGCCACTGTTTGTTTTTCCTCCGAAATCTCCATCATTCCATGTACCGTCTGTATATTTCCAATAGAACATAGCATAATCTTCATTTGTATTTTCAGAATTTGGTTCTCCACTATGCCAGTTTGTATATTCCACTGGTTCCCCGTTTACCCAAACCCATGTACCTTCTTCATCTTCATCAGTCAATCCAAAATATGCACTTGTATACCCCGAATCTATCATAAGCTCATATATAAAATCATTTTCTTCTTTTGATGAGATTGTCGCCAAATGTCCTCCTAATGATTCACAATATTTCTTTGCTCCATCCCAGTCTAAACCGTTATCAAACACTTCATATCTATGTCCTTCATATTCATTTAGATTGTCTGATTCAACAATTCCTGTTGGAACATCTATTCTCTGATTAAAATCTTCTGTATCAACACTGTCCCACTCACATATAAATGTTGTTCCGCCACTGTTTGTTTTTCCTCCGAAATCTCCGTCATTCCATGTGCCGTCTGTATATTTCCAATAGAACATAGCATAATCTTCATTTGAATTTTCAGAATTTGGTTCTCCTTTATGCCAGTTTGTATATTCCACCGGTTCTCCGTTTACCCAAACCCATGTACCTTCTTCATCTTCATCAGTCAATCCAAAATATGCACTTGTATACCCCGAATCTATCATAAGCTCATATATAAAATCATTTTCTTCTTTTGATGAGATTGTCGCCAAATGTCCTCCTAATGATTCACAATATTTCTTTGCTCCATCCCAGTCTAAATCTTTATCAAATAATTCATATCTATGTCCTTTATATTCATTGCTGATTTCTTTATAATAGTAAATATCCGACGAACTTGCCCAAACAAAATTCATATTAACAACACAAACAATTACAGCTAAAAATAAACTTAAAATCTTTTTCATAAGAATTCCTCCTCGTATAATAAGTTTAGACATCAAGAATTACCGATATTTAAACTTATTTTATTTTTATAAAATTTGTTGTTCATAAATGAATAACTCAATGTAACCATAAACAAAATATTTCATATGTATGATTACTAATAGTTTTGGGCAGCTTGTATCATAGATTAGGACTATTTCTTTTTAATTTTCCGTATTCTCATATAAAGACTGTAATAATATAAAAAAATTAATCCACTTCCATATAGTTATGATATTATAGTTCTAGTATAAAAATTTAAAAAGTAATGTAGATTAATTAGCATCTACTCTGCTTTATAATTATCTATAGACACAATCCTTTTATGTATATATTTTATCAGTAATTAGTGTTAAACATTTCAAGCCAACTCATAAATGCAGTATTTGAGGCAGTAATACTACTGTAATACTGTGTCAAAGCAGTATTATTTTCGATATTATCAAGTGTTTTTGAAATTTGATTGAGACGTGAATTACTTTGTCTTATTTCTTGAACCAATAAACGTTGACTTGCACCAATATCATCAAGTTTTTCACTAATGTCATCAAGTCTATAAATAACATCGTCAAGCTTTCCAATTATTACATGCATTCTCAATTCTTCTTCATATAGATTATATGCTCCATGGGGACCGATTAACGAAAAGCAGCGTCCCGATTCAAGATATTCGTACATAGTGCATATAGGTACGAGACCTTGATATTTGGGATATATAAAACCCATATTATAATATTTTTGTAAAATATTTTTTGTTTGTCTTAATGTCCGCTCTCTTAACGCTATTTCATTTGGAATAGTAGTTGCCAAAATTTTTCTTTTATTTTCAATTAATGTATTTATTTCCTGTTGTTTTTTGTGAAACAACTCTACTTTATAAGGATAGGATTTTCTTGAATCTGCTCCTTGTTTTATAAAATCATATAAACACCATATATATCCTATAACAAATCCTATTATAGCACCCCAAAAAATATATGGTAACCATGGTGAAGAAAACAAATTAATGTTAGAGCTAAATATAGAAAGAATGATTCGCACTACAAGTGCCACTATAACTCCACAAATAGCGAATATAAAACCACCAAATATACTAAAAATAAAGCCAAGCAAAATATCAACAATCAGATGTAATGGTTTAACAGGTTCCTTTTCTGCTTTGAGACGCTGTTCTAATTCTGTAATTCGTTTTTTTGTAATTAATGGCTGTTCTTTCAATTTTTCAAGTAACTGTTTCTGCTGATAACACGATATTTCTAAATCTTTTATATTTCTAATATATTCTTTACATTGAGATAAATTTAACGTTTGAACAGTCATCCCCTTACCTCCTTAAAGATTCTTGCATCAATTCCGTTGATTCTATATTCTTCCATAATTCTATTTGCCTTATTTTGTGGCAAATTATGGACAACTATAACACGAGATTGTTCAATTAATCTTTTGGCTTCTACAAGACTAAATGGAAATAACTCTCTTGTTATTTTAATGGCTTTTATTTTTTTGTTTTCCACATTTAACAACTCTACTCCCCACAAATCAACAGATTCCATGGTATTTACTGAATTATGATTTTCATTTCTGTTTTTAACATTAATTGCCGCTATATTATTCATATTAATATTTTCATTTTCTCTTGATAAATAGCTGTTATTTGTATTATTAATAGGAAATCCACAATAAATACAATAGGGGGCTTTATCACTTATTTCATGTTTACATTCTGGACAGCATATTATAGACATATTTTTTACCTCCTGTTTTTTAGTTTTTACTAACCTTTATAATATACTTATTTATTACAAAATTAAAAACCTTTATATATTTATAAAAATTTCGCAAATAATAATTAATCAAACAATTTTTATAACGGTTAATTTTAGCCTTAATCTTAAAATATCATTAATAAAGTATACTTTTTGACAGTATGCTTTTCACAAAAAAATTGCCAATTTTATATTGACATATGCACAAAAAAGCTGTATACTGAATATATAAATATATGAACTTTTACTATCACTGATAAAGTATACTTTATCAGTGATTTTTATATATTTTTCCATGCCTCCACCCTTCTAATTTCTTTAATTTCACGTATAACCCTATAATATGTACTTTCGCAAGCTCCCATTATAGACATAGCTTCTCTCTGACTTATTTCCTTATTTTTAAACCTTTCATACAGTTCAAGATAATCCTCGGCCTTATACACAACAGGTCTGCCGAACTTAATACCTTTAGTTTTTGCCACAGCAATACCCTCGGCCTGCCTCTGCCTTATATTTTCCCTCTCATTTTCCGCTACAAAACTTAATATCTGCAGCACCAGATCACTTATAAATGTACCAAACAAATCCTTGTTTTTTGTTGTATCCAGCAGTGGCATATCAATAACAATAATATCCGCCCTTTTTATCTGTGTTATTTTTCTCCATTCCTCAATTATTTCATTATAGTTTCTTCCCAGTCTGTCTATACTTTTTACAACTATCACATCACCGGCTTTAATTTTTTTCATTAATTTTTTATAATTTTTCCTCTCAAAATCCTTACCGCTCTGCTTGTCCATATATATATTTTTCCTCTTTACACCATACTCTTTCATAGCAACAAACTGTCTGTCCTCATTCTGTTCCTTAGTTGAAACCCTTACATATCCGTAATACACAATACTACCTCCTGATTTTAAACAATAAAAAAGAAGACATTATAAGTCCTCTTTAATATATTATCACAAAACCCTGTTACTTTGTGTTCTCCCTTTCAACATCAAATTAAAGTCCTGTAACATTTCGTTTATATCAGCATTTAAAAAACAATCGGGTAGGAGGTAGATAATTATTTTATCTACCGACCTCCCACACCACCGTACATACCGTTCGGTATACGGCGGTTCTTTAGTTTTCACATATTTTCAGATAGTACTCT
>CAZGIC010000064.1:0-5295 GCA_964526435.1 uncultured Lachnospiraceae bacterium
ATACTATTTAAATTTCACAAATTATATAATCGATCATATCCAATTTTTTTTGTTTTTTATGTATTTCAACAAGTAAATTGTTTCTGTATGTATTCAGAAAAGTCAGCAATTCAGTATTCCCCTTCCAATAATCAAAACCCATTACTCTTTTAACAGTTTCTGTATTCATACCGCAGTCATACAAAGTGCATACAAAACTTATTTCTTTTAAATCCCTGTCATTAAAGTCATTCGTTAATTTAATCAAAGAATTTTTTTGAAAAAATTTTAGTTTTTCAACTTCTATACCATATCTTCTGCTTATCTCATCTATCGTCACCAATACCCCTCCTTATATACTCCGAATTCAGTTTCATCGTTTTTACAAAAAGAAAATGTGCAACAGAATTACAATTCTTGTTACACATTTATAATAAATCAAAATTTATAAAATGTAAAATACTTATATTTCATTGTCATCCATACACAAACTGCATTGAATATGTTTTAAAAATCGCGTTACAGTCAAACTGTAAGGCTGATGCTTTTTCCATGCAAATACACATGTCGTTTTTCTCTCAGGATATAAATGCCTGTATGTAACTTTTGAATTATCAAGATATGGAAGAGATCCCTTAATAACAAGAGCATATCCAACCCCCTGTTCAACAAGTACAGAAGCATTTGTAGAAAGATTACTATGTGCAGCAATATTCAAATTTTCAGTAGTATTTCTGAACCAATTATCAATTTCATTTCTTACACTTTGTCTTTTGGGCATTATCAGCGGAAGTTTACTTAAATCTTCCACAGTCACATACTCCTTTTCCACTAAAGGAGAATCCGGCCGCATCAGTACACACCACTCCTCCTGCACATTTAATCTTATAAAATCATACTTTTCTATTTCAACAGGTTCAAGGAGTATACCTGCATCAACCAGACCATTGTCAATACAATGTTTTATATGGTCTGCATTTCCTGTATACAGATCTAAATATACATTGGGGTATTTTTCTTTAAAAGACATAAATAATTTAGTTATTAGTTGCACTGACTCAAACTCACCTGCACCAATTGATATTACTCCGTTTATAAGCTGTTCATTTTCTGTAAGCTCTTTTTCAGCCTTCTCTGCAAGTTCTACAATTTCACTTGCTCTTCTTCTGAAAAGCATACCCTCATCTGTAAGAGATATTCCTTTTTTCCCTCTCACAATCAGCTGAACTCCCAAATCTTCTTCCAGTTTTGTAAGCTGTCTGCTCAACGTTGGCTGTGTAATATGTAATATTTCAGAAGCTTTTGTTATATTTTCCTCTCTCGCTACAGCCAGAAAATACTTCAAAACTCTTGTATCCAATAAGGTTCCCTCCGTCAATCAATTAAATTAATTCAGTAAAATTATTATGCCTTTTATTATACAATAATTTTATACTTAATTCAATTAAATTCACTTAATTCTCCATTCTTCAAAATAACGCACTTATTTTCTCTTGAAGTAAACACTTTCTCAAACTGACATCTGTTGTAATTTATTATTCCTGAAATAGGATTTGCTATTGTTACACTGTAATTTGAATATCCTGTAAGTACAGCACCACGATCATTAGTACTCCAGTCAACATAATTTCCGTTTTCAGTATGCCATCCATTTGTTCCTCCTCAGTCCCATAGAATAGTAACCCACACCATAACAGGAATATTTTCTTCAACTAAGCTGTGTAATTATAAAAAAATAAAGACAACAAGGTAAATTTCACCTCATTGTCTTAATTTCAATTTACATTAACAGCTTCACTGTCAATAACTTAATTCATATATTTTAATTACATCTTCCTTGTCAAGAGGAACCATACATTTTTCCAGCCCCTCAATAGCAGCTTTTGCCGCCATTTGAGCAAATCTGTCTTTGTCTTCTATCCCTGCTGATCTTAATGTAGTTCCCAGCCCCATTTCTTCAAATAAAGCTTTTGTTCTTTCTATTGCCTCATTAGCAATATCAAACTTTGGTTTATTTTCGTCAATACCAAATACATTCACACCATAATCTACAAAACAATCCACTGATTTGGCATTTAAAATGTATTTCATAAGAACAGGAACCACTATTGCCAATCCATGACCATGTGTAATATTATACTCTGCACTCAATTGATGCTCAATTGAATGTGCAGGCCATGGACCTGGTTTTCCGCAGGCTATAAAACCATTAATTGCCCATTCACTTGCCCACAAAAGATTTGCTCTTGCTTCATAATTATCCGGCTCTTTTATTGCAACAGGACCATATTTTACACAGGTTTTCAATATACTTTCCATAATTCTGTCCTGCATATATGTACCTTTTACTCCTGTAAAATATACCTCAAAAATATGACTCATTATATCAACCACGCTACATGCTGTCTGATAAGGCGGAACTGTAAACGTATATTCAGGATTTAATATTGCATATTCAGGGTAAAGAAGTCCACTGAAAATATCCATTTTCTGGACTGTTTTTTTATTTGTAATCACTCCAAAGGGATCCATCTCTGAGCCTGTCGCTGCCATTGTAGGTATAGCTATAATAGGAAGTGCAGATTTAATAAGAGAACCGTCCATTACAAGATCCCATACATCTCCGCTATAACAAGCTCCGGCTGCAACAGCTTTGGAGCAATCAATAGTACTGCCCCCGCCCACAGGAACAATTGCATCTATATTATTGTTTCTGCATATTTCAATTCCCTTGTTTACAGTATCCACTGTTGGGTTTGGTTCAACACCGCTAAGTTCTTCATAGTCTATACAATTACTTTTTAATATCTCCGTAATTTTATCATAAAGTCCGGATTTTTTTATACTTCCGCCTCCATATACAAGCAAAACCCTGTTTCCAAATTCCTTTATAAAAACAGGTAATTTATCAAGTTCATTTCTTCCAAAAGCAATTTTTGTAGGTATTGAATAGAAAAAATCCTGCATAATTAACCTCCTTTAATAAAAAAAAGCAAAGTGACCTTTCCGGCCATCTTTGCCCTTGATTCTGAATAAAGTCAGTATAATGCCTTGTATTGTGCCAATGTCAATGATTAATTTATTTTTTTACTTTTTTATTTTCCTTGTATTTATGCCGATAATTTAAAACATATTCAAATTTAAATTTTTCTTTTATACGAACAACACTGGCATTATACAATTGTTCTGATTTTGTAGTCAGTTATAACTCCATACTCTTCCATACCTATGTAATATTTCAGAATTTTCTCTCTCACTACAGCCGGAAAACACCTCAAAATCTTATATCCAGCAGGGAGCTCTCCATCAATTAATTCAGCAAAATTATCATACTTTTTGTTATACAATAATTTTACACTTAATTCAATTAAATCAACTTAATTCTCAATTCTGCAAAATAACACACATATTTCCCCTTGAAGCAAACACTTTCTCAAACTGGCTTCTGTTATAGTTTATTATTCCTGAAATAGGGTCAGCTATTGTTACACTGTCATTTGAATATCCTATAAGTACAGCACCATGATCATTAGTACTCCAGTCAACATAATTTCCTTTTTCAGTATACCATCCCTTTGTTTCTCCACGATCCGCCATAGCAATAGTAACCCACACCATAACAGGAATGTTTTCTTTAACTAAGCTGTATAATTCATCAATTGAAATACCTGTTTTATCCACAGCTGTCAGTGAACTGTTTTGTCCTCTCAGATAACTGTTTGCCCCATTGATAATCGCAGTCGCTCCGCATATATATCCGCCTTCAGCCGCCGGATTTCCCACAAAGTACGAATTCAAATCCGGTCCATAAAGTTTACCGTCACTGCCGTAATAAAAATAAGGAGATGCAACAGGCAGATACTTTGTTGCCATTGTAACTTTATCCACATTAAATCCATAGTAATTCAGAACCATTGTCATTGCAGTTATTTCACAGCCTGTAGGAAGTTCAGGCATCTGCCATATTATTTCAAAATTTTCAATCCGATAACTGTCCGTCTCAATATTTTCTTTTACCCCTTCATTTTCAGATACTATTTCCCTTTCTTCAGAATGAGTTTCTGTAAATCTTTCTTCAGTACTTATCTCTGTACTTGTTTCCACAGTTGTTTCGGTAATCACTTCAGTACTTCCTTCCTGAAAATCCACATTAACCTTATCAACCATTTTCAACGTTTGAACATCTGTCATACTGAAAACATTAGCTGCCGCAGGAACAAATAACAAGGCTAATATAAAGAACAACCAATATTTAAATTTATCATTCATATTATCCTCCCTTTTATTAAAAATAAACTTTATATAAAATTTAGTAATTTACACAATATTCCATATTGTTGTTAATACTGAATTTCTTTCATTTATACCGGAAATTTTATTTTTTCTGTCTGTATTTCTTTATTTCGGCAAAAAATAAATATTTTAACTTCGGTCAGTAATATTAAAATATACTTATTCATATTACATTTTACTAATAAATGATTTATTTAATTATACCACAGACAAAATTCGATGTAAAATACTTATATTTTATATGTATTTATTCGTTATTTGCATAAAGCAGAAAATTTAACTGCTATTTAAATTTATGCACACCGTAATTTTACCCTTAATACTTAATAAAGCGACAGCCCTGTAAAATTCAAGCTTTTTCAAAGCTTTGAATCTACAAAATACTGTCGCTTTCCATTAATTGTATTTATTTGGGGTACAAATAACAAGACCCATAGCTATATTGCATTTTTTCGACACGCTGACTTCTGCAAAATATTTTGCAGAAGTATTAAATTTCAGCAACCTTTTTCACCTTCATATAATCTTTCCTGCTCATCTTACCTGCATACTTTTCCCACCTGTACACCGTACTTCTGTCCACACCTACAATATTTGCAAATTGAGTTTTACTAAGTCCCAGTTTTTCTCTCGCCTTTTTTATCCTTTCACACTGATTATTACATAACTGAAATCTGTGATAATCATCAGCAAACTCATCAAAGTCAACTTCCAGAAATTCGGCTATATTAACCAGAATCTCTGCAGGGCAGGCTCCTCCCCTTTTTTCATATGACATATACATTGCCCTTGTAATGCCCGCACCATCAGCAACTTCCCTTTGAAGATAACCCTTTTTGCACCTCCAATACTTAAGCTTTTCCCATGTTTCACTCCCCTCATTCTCAACAAACATATTGTTCCACTTAAGGCTTACACTATGCTTTGAAGTAAAATATACAGTGATCTCACTTCCGTTCCACACTATCTTGTCAACAAGAGATTTAACAGCCCGCCTTTTTTCATTAATATCCATATTGTCAA
>CAZGIC010000064.1:5395-13027 GCA_964526435.1 uncultured Lachnospiraceae bacterium
TTGTCAACAAGAGATTTAACAGCCCGCCTTTTTTCATTAATATCCATATTGTCAATACAGTCCGAAAAACTCATAATATTTTTTCTAAATTCATTAATGGCATTTTTTTCAGCCTCAGTTATTTTTCCCTCATACTTAATCTTATTTATTTCTCTTTCAATATTTACATTTTCAGCATCAAGTACATTAATTTTTTCAATAATATATTTTTCTGTGGCACTATTTTTAACAATTGCAAGCTTTTCAACAAGAGAATTTATTTCACTTTTATTTGTGCTTATCTTTCTGTAAAGAGCAGATGTGTCCTTATCTGCCCTCCCCTTTATGTATTTCTTCCCTTTTTCAAGCTCTTTTATAAGGCTGAGCTTGTCACACTTAAGTCCTTTTATAAGTTTAACAATGTAATTATCAAGCTTTATGCCGTTGATATTTTCAGTCTGACATTTCCCTTTATTGCTCTTAAGTTTTAATCTGCAGGCATATGAATATGCTCCATTCCTGCCGGGTTTAAGCCCCATTCTGCTTCCGCAGCTGCAATATATAAGCCCTCCCAGAAGAGCTTCATTTGCTTTAGGCTTTCTGTATACTCTCTTACCATTCTCTCTTAAAATATTCTGCACTTTCACCCAGTCACGACCGGGAATAATCCCCTTATGTCCGCCTACAGCTATTATCCAGTCACAAACAGGATTAATTTTGGTTCCCTTATTGCCTTGCTTAGTCTTGTTGTAGGCTATAATACCATGCCCGCCATTAAATTCTTCCTTCCCTGCAAAAATATCATAGTCCTTAAAAAAATTGTATGTATCCTCATCAGCCACTGCATAAACAGGATTTGTAAGTATGCTTTTCAAAGCAGCAGATGTAAAGTAAATGTTGTTTCTTGTCTTAATATCTCTGTTAATAAGATAAGATTCAATTCCCTTCAGGGATTCTGTTTCCATAAACCTGTTATATATAGTCCTTACAATTTCAGCCTCATTTTCAACAACTTCAAGTCTATGGGCTTTTTTAGTCCTGCCATCGTCGCCTATGCTTTTGACCTCTGTGGATATGTATCCTATAGGAGTAATGCCGCCGAGCCATCTTCCCCTTTTACTCAGTTCCATAAGATTATCCCTTATTCTTTCTGCTATGGTTTCTCTTTCAAGCTGAGAGAAAATAGAACTTATATACATCATAGCCTTCCCCATAGGCACAGTTGTGTCAAACTGTTCATTGACGGATATAAACTGTACTCCTTTTTCATTAAGCAAATCAATAAGCTTTACAAAATCACTCATATTTCTGCTTATACGGTCCAGACGATAGCATACTATTTTATCTATGTTCCCCTTGTCAACTTCAGCCATCATAGCCTTAAACCGGGGTCTGTCGGTATTTTTACCTGAAAAGCCTTCATCTTCATATACAATATACTCTGCATCACCAAAATGTAAATTTATATACTGCCTGCAAAGCTCAATCTGATTTGCAATACTTTCACCCTTGCCTGTGTATTTACTTTTTCTTGAGTATACGGCTATTTTCCCCACTTTCTCACCTTTCTTTATAATATATCTGCAAAAACTCACTCCCCTTCTGTATTATCAGAAACGGACTCCTTTACCTCCCTAATAATATCATCAATAATTTTTCCCTTAGCCTCCTTAGAGCAGTCAAGCTCATTTATTTTCTTTAGTATGTATTGAGCCTGTATGTTTGCAATAATTTTTGATACTTCCATAATACCGCCCCACAACTATAATATGTAATTTAATATAACTTAAATCACTCTTTAATAACTAATATATTACTTATTAAAGATAATTTAAGTTTAATTAACAAACTTGCATTTGCCTTTAAGAAAGAGAACTATGATTTGTATATATCTCGTACTGTTTATAAAACAAATAAACTTTGGACTGATGGAAATTATAACTTCTTAATTTGGGACATATCGCACCTCGATTGTTACCGGTTTGAAATTTGCAAAAAAGCACGTCAAACTTCCAAAGTTCCTATTATCTTTTTTACTTCTTCCAATAAAGAGATCAATACAACTATTGGATTGGATATTGGCGAAGATAATTATATTACAAAACCTTTTAAGCTTGGAGTGCTTATACACAGTTTTGGGAAATGTTACGTTGCCTTGTGGCTACTTTAATATCTTATGATGAGCCTCAATTTGAATGGGCTAATGATTTATTGGTTGAAGAAAATATAAACGACATTCAAAATGGTAATTTCCTATTGATAGATCATAGTTATGAAGAAGAATATGGTTAGAAAATTAGAGATAACATCTCACTTACTATTAGAGCCATAAATTCTCTTTTATTAATATTTTCATCACGAACACTTGCATCTACCTAAAATAAGTTATGCCATTTCCGTTCATTGCACCAAAATCTATCTCTAAATTTCCCACTTGACCAACATACACACCATAGCCTCTTCGAATAATCTTACGATAAATGACATTTTATAAAACATGACCTACATCCATATTCCTCTTTCATTATTATCATAATTCAGCATATTTTAAAAAATTTATTAATCAGTAATATATAGTGGACTATCTGTTGGATCAAGATGAAGTATTGAAAAATACATATATTTTATACCAACAAATATTATCAGCCATTAAAAGACGAGATACTGATACTTTTAAAAGAATTATTTTTAATGAATATAAAAATATATCGGGATATTTTAAAACTGCACTGAGCACATGCAGAAAATATGCAGATTTCATAATTAACTCTATGATGTGCCACTATACTAACGGAGTTATTGCAGGAATTAATAATAAAATTAAGGTTATTAAAAAAATTGCATTTAGTTATAGGAGCTTTTACTACTTTAAAAATAGAATTTTAATTATGTTCAATCTTATTTCTTTAGATAGAAAGAGTGCATATCCTGATTAAAGAATATGCACTCAAAAGTTTCGCTTTTAATGTCAATCGAGTATAACCACATCAGTTGACAAAGAGCCATTTTATTTTATCATAGAAATCCTAATTATTAAATACTAATATTTACAGAATTTTCTTCATATACTCCTTTAACAAAATTATAAATTCATTTTTAAATTTAAATTTTGACTGTTACAAAAATCAGTTAACGCTATCAGTCTTTTTCTTCGGCTTGATACTCCTTTAGTAGATGAACTCATACTCTTCTTATAATCTTCTGCTCCTATACATTCTCTTTTTCCAGTATAGTTTTGGTAAAACTCATCTAAAGTAATTCCTAATTTTCTTGCATCTATATTTTGTTTTACTCCTAAGAAACCAATTGCCCATATTGCATATAAATGACTAACTTTATTTATTCCATATTTCGTATAATCTAAATTAAAATTACTAATATAATTCATAACACTATTGCAAATATCTATAGCACTCTGAATATTCTCATCTACCCACTTTTTATATAACTTATCTAAAGTATCCTTTGTATATGATAATATTTTTTCTTCTAATATTAAAAATAACAACTCTGACATAAATTCTTTATCTTCCATTCTATCAACTTCAAGGATATCTTTAAACATGTCTTTCCATATGTTACATTTAACCAATTCTTCAATTTTTTTATATAAATTAGTTTCACCATATTTAGCATGTCTTAGTTCTTGTGGCACTAAAGGTTCACCATTTCTATTTAAACGATCAAATATCTCTTTAACTAACTCTTCATCATCAGTATCTATAAATATTATAGGTATCCTATATTTCCAAAACTGTTTTTTATATTTTTCAAATTTATCTAAATCTTTAAAATATGCACCATTTAATTGTGTATTACCCAAATTACCACTAGCAAAATCATCTGGTAGAGAAATTTTATTATCAATAAAATCTCTAATAGTTGTTAATCTTTGTTTACCATCAATAACATCATATTTAGTGATGCCTGTATCTGAATCAATTTTCATTCTAAAAAAAACTGGTGGTATTGGGAAATTTTTCAAAATAGAATCAATAAAAAAACTCTTTTTTTCTTCACTCCAAACTTTTTCTCGTTGATATGAAGCCGAATAATCATATTTTTCTGACATATCATTTTCATAAAATTCTGAAATAACTAATTTATTACTATCCATATCTAAAAAATCAACCATTATAAAGACCTCCTAATATATTTGAATTTGTATAATGTATATAATTCCCAAATATACTTGATATGACTGCTCCAAATGTATTGCTCGTATCTGGATTTATAATTTTAATATTTACATCTGTATTCATTTTAATAAGATAATCATCTATTTCTTGTCTGTCTACATTGCAATAAGACACTCCTCCAAAAAACACATCATCATCTTCTTGCAATTGTTTCGCATATTCAATCACTTTATCTTTTAAAGTTTTTGACCATACACACTTGTATCTTTCAGATTCTCCGGATGGTGGGATCATTACATTTATATTTGACACTATATTCAAATCTTTTTCATCAACTAATAGATCAGAAAGAGCGCCACCCAAAGAATCTCTATTATATTTTATACTAAAGTTCTGTTTATCATACTCTCGTTTCGATCTAAAACTGATTGAGCCATGTGGTTTAATTATTTTAAATTTACAATCTTTACTATTAAAGCCACTTATTTCATAATCTATTTCTAATAATTTCAAAACTCTCTCTAAAAAAATATCATAATTATATGTCACTATTGTTACATTATCTATTTTATTGTTGTTATTTAAGTTTTTAAAAAACTTTGCCCACCCCCAATGGTCTATGCTCATCTCATTTAAATATTTTCCATCTATTATCTCATTGTAATATATAAACAAATATTTTAAATACATTACTAATTCATGATATGCTTGTATATGTATACTACTTGTTTCTCGTCCAATACTCGGATGTGTAGATGATGCACTTACATTTGCACAAGTTATAATATCTTCTACAATTTTAACAGCACTTCTAGTATCCATATTAGGACGCACACCTAATTCCCATAATTTGGGACACCTCAATTTAGAAAGAAATCCTGGTTCATCATTAGCAGGCCAAAGGACTCTATCCCCTTTAGAGAAAAGATTTATTAGATCTATCTCTTCTCCCTTTCCTAAATAATTCACCAAATCAATTGAAAAGCCATTACCTAATACAATTAAAACATTTTTATTAATTTTAATCACATCCTATCATTTGAGTTAAAACAATTATTTCAATATAAATATATTTTACAACAAATTTCCACCTATTTCAATACATTAACATAATACATATTAATATTTTTTGTTAAAGTGTCAATGATTTGTGTCACTTAAATCAGATAATTCTGCAAGTTTCTGTTGTGTTAAATTCAGTTCTTTTCTTCTTTTTCGTATTCTCTGACCTATTGCTTTATAATCAATGTCCATGTAATCCCTCACAGTATGTCGTATTTTAAATAATTGTAGCATAAAGAAAATATAAGATCAAGATAATGAAAAGTATTGCATATCTCTGTTTAAAAGAGTATACTTTATTTGTAAAATATAGGAATAAATTATATGGAGGTATTGCTATGAACAGGATTTATGAATTTTTAAAGGAATGCGGAACTTATTTTATTGCAACTGTGGAAGGGGATAAGCCTCATGTGCGTCCCTTTGGCACAATTGATTTATATGAAGGCAGGCTTTATATACAGACAGGGAAAATAAAGTCTGTTTCAAAGCAGATAAAAGCAAATCCAAATATTGAAATATGCGGTATGAAAGGCGACAAATGGATAAGGGTTGAGGCTAAGGCTGTTCTTGATGAAAGAATTGAGCCACAAGTACATATGCTTGAACAGTATCCTTCATTACAGGGGAGATATAAAGCAGGTGACGGCAACAATGAGGTTTTCTGTCTTAAAGAAGGTACGGCTCAGATATGTTCATTTACTGAGGATCCTGAAATTATTAATTTCTAAAGATGTAATAGTTTAATAGGTGTTAAAATGTTATTTTCAAATAAGGATCTAAAAAAGCTTATTATTCCTCTGCTTCTGGAACAGACACTGGCGATTACAGTTGGTATGACTGACACAATAATGGTATCATCAGTTGGTGAGGCTGCAATTTCAGGTGTGTCCCTTGTTGATATGTTTAACAATCTTATAATAAGTGTGCTTGCAGCGTTAGCAACGGGAGGTGCAGTCGTAACATCTCAGTTTATAGGTGCGGGGCATAAGGATGATGCCTGCAGATCTGCAAAGCAGCTTATTTTTACGGCAACGGTTATTACAATTTGTATATCGGTTTTTGTAATAGTTTTTAACAAACAGATTTTAAGGCTGTTTTTCGGGAAAATTGAAGATGATGTAATGACAAATGCTATTATATATATGATAATATGTACATTGTCTTTCCCTTTTCTTGCTGTATATAATTCATGTGCCGCACTTTTTAGAGCAATGGGTAATTCTCAGATGACATTTAAGGTATCACTTCTTATGAATGCTATAAATGTAGGTGGCAATGCCCTTTGTGTGTATGGACTGCATATGGGTGTTGAAGGTGTTGCCATACCTACTCTTGTGTCAAGGGCTGTTGCGGGAATTGTGCTGTTTATACTTCTTAAAAATCCAAAGAATATGATATATATTACTAAGGAAAAGTTCAAGATAGAAACAGATGTTGTAAAAAGAATTCTTTATATCGGTATACCAAGCGGAATTGAAAACGGTATTTTTCAGCTTGGAAGAGTTCTTGTAGTAAGTATAATTGCGGGATTCGGAACGGTTCAGATTGCTGCAAACGGTGTTGCAAACAGTCTTGACGGTCTTGGCTGTATTGTAGGGCAGGCAATGAATCTGGCTATGATAAGCGTAATAGGCAGATGTGCCGGTGCAGGAGATGAAAAACAGATAAGATATTATACAAAGAAGCTTCTTGGCATTACATATTTATTTACTGCAATTGTGAATACTACAATTCTTTTGCTTTTGAACAATATTCTTTCCATATATTCACTTAGTCCTGAAACTGCAAGGCTTGCATATATTCTGGTTATGATACACAATGGTTTTGCTATACTGCTGTGGCCGGCTTCCTTTGTGCTGCCAAATATGTTAAGAGCCTGCAATGATGTTAAGTTTACAATGGTCATAGCCATATTTTCAATGTTTGTTTTCCGTATAGGATTCAGCTATGTTATCGGTGTCAACATGGGTATGGGTGCTATAGGTGTATGGCTTGCAATGCTTATGGACTGGTGCTTCCGTGTGATTTGTTTTATCGGAAGGTATCTCAGAGGCAAGTGGAAATTTAATGTCTGTGTTTAAAATTAAAATAAAATATATCACAAAAAAATGTCCCCCTTAATATATTATATGAGGGGGTGTTTTTGTGCTGTTTTTTCCTTTGTTTGGGTCTTTGGGAGAAAGTTTGCCTCGTGTTTTGAGTAAGGAGGAAGAGGAAAAATACGTAAAACTTTGGGAAAATGGGAATATAAGTGCCAGAAATGAACTTATTGAGCATAATCTGAGACTTGTTGCCCATATTGCTAAAAAATACAATAAAAATAATGATAATGAAGATTTAATTTCAATAGGAACTATAGGGCTTATTAAGGCTGTGTCTACCTATAGAGCTGATAAGGGCAAACTTGCGACTTATGCGTCTAAGTGTATTGAAAATGCTATGGCTGGGA
>CAZGIC010000065.1:0-12916 GCA_964526435.1 uncultured Lachnospiraceae bacterium
TCTACACCACCAATGGGTTTATGTTATCACGACCACGCTAGTTGACAAAGAGCCGCATTATTTTGCAGACATATCAGCTTTTTGGACATGCTAAAACCGCTGCAGATAAATCCGCAGCGGCTTTAATAATAGGTGTATAAATTACTTTAAAGTTACCTTAGCGCCAACTTCTTCAAGCTTAGCCTTCATAGCCTCAGCGTCTTCCTTAGAAGCAGCTTCCTTAAGAACCTTAGGAGCACCGTCTACAGCTTCCTTAGCTTCCTTAAGACCAAGACCTGTGATTTCTCTTACAACCTTGATAACCTTGATCTTTTCAGCACCAACCTCAGTTAACTCTACGTCAAATTCAGTCTTTTCTTCTTCAGCAGCACCACCTGCAGCAGCACCGCCAGCAGCTACTACCATACCTGCAGCAGCAGATACACCAAATTCTTCCTCAGCAGCCTTTACTAAATCGTTAAGCTCAAGAACAGAAAGTTCCTTAACAGCAGCAATAATTTCTTCAATTGATAACTTAGCCATTTTTATTTTCCTCCATAATTTTTATTTTAGTATTTAATTTAACACGCCTTACAGGCAAACATTAAGCTTCTGCATTCTCTTCTGCAGTTTCTCCATCTTTTTCTGCAATAGCCTTGATAACTCTTGCAAAAGAACCCATTGGTGACTTGAAGCTTCCCAAAAGTCTTGAAAGAAGTACATCTCTTGATGGAATATCTGCAATAGCAGTCATACCTGCTGCATCATAGCAAGTACCTTCAATAACACCGGCCTTAAATTCAAGAGCCTTTGCATTTTTCATAAACTTGCTCATTACAGATGCTGCAACAGTAGGGTCTTCATAGCATATAGCAATAGCACTAGGACCTGCGAAATAATCCTTTAAGCCTTCAAACTGAGTACCCTCTACTGCTAAATTCATCATAGTGTTCTTGTAAACCTTATAATCAACACCAGCTTCTCTTAACTGCTTACGAAGAATAGTGTCCTCAGCAACAGTAAGACCTCTGGCATCAACTAAAACAGCGGAACTAGCCTTTTCAAGCTTTTCCTTAATTTCATTTACAACAACTTGCTTTTCAGCAACTTTAGCCATTATTTACACCTCCTATAAAATTATAAGCCGTATAAAAAAACTCCCCGTCAGCAGACAGGGAGGTAAAATACAAATCAGATGTATCCTCGGCAGGTAGTTATACGTTACGACATTTGTCACCTGCTGTCTACGGCACTTTTGTTATCATAACATATTATTATATTCTTGTCAAGGATAATTTTTAATTTTTTTCATTTTTAAGGATAATTTATAAATTTAATTGTCATTTATACTTAAACACCCATTGTAAATGTTTCAGGTAAAGTACTTCCACCATCAATAACTACCTGTGTACCGGTTATATATTCTGACTCATCACTTCCTAAAAATGCTGCAAGCTCGCCTATTTCTTCTGGTTTTGCCAGTCTTCCCAGTGGTATAGCTGATGCAATTCCGTCAATAACACTCTGAGGATTTTCCGGGCATGACTGTTTTGCCATACCTTCCACCAACGGTGTCATAACATATCCGGGACAAATAGCATTTACAGTTATGTTATGCTCTGCCAATTCACGAGCCATTGCTTTTGTAAAGCCAACCAATGCAGCCTTTGTTGTTGCATATGCAGCTTCACCGGGATCAGCTACCATATCGCCTGTTACAGAACTCATAATCACTATCTTACCGTATTTCTGCTTTATCATGTATGGAATGACTGCCTTTGTTACATTCCACACACCCTTAATATTTATATCAATATGGTAATCCCTGTCCTCATCTTCAGAAGATATAAATTCACCAAGACGGCACACGCCGGCATTGTTTACAAGTATATCAATTCCGCCAAATGTATCCACAGCTGTTTTTATCAAATTATCCACACTTTTTTTGTCACGTACATCAGTCATCACTCCAACAGCTTCAACCCCATTGTTTCGCAATGTTTCTGCAAGCTCTTTCACCTCTTCGCCTCGTGCTGCCAGAACAAGCTTTGCTCCATACTTTGCATACACTTTTGCTATACCTGCACCAATCCCCTTTGACGCTCCGGTTATAATTGCTGTTTTTCCTTCAAGCTTTTTCATTAAAATCCACTCCTGTCTTTTCATTTCTTACTATTGTTCTATATCACAGCCTTTTAAAATTAAAGTGCATCTTCACCTCGCATACCGGTTCGTATCTGTACTACATCTTCAATATTTCTTATAAATATCTTTCCATCTCCAAAGCTTCCTGTATTAAGCTCTCCCACAACTTTATCAACTATGTCATCCACCACTTCATCAGGAACCACAGTTCTGAAGGAAAGTTTTGGAAGCAAAGTTCCCCCGCTCAGTTCATCACGGGTATATACCTGTCTTATACCCCTCTGATGTCCATACCCGCTAAGATATGTTACAATAACACCATGGGCACCGCAGTTATTCAATATACGCTTAAGATTTTCCATTTTTTCAGGCTTTATTATAAATTCAATTTCTTTCATAATATCTCCCTTCTTTAAAATTCCATATCTCCATCAGGAGTCTTCATCCATACCTTTTTCCTGTTCCATTCATACAGGTTCATAAAGAGCCACAGAACAAATCCTACAGCCATATAGCCTATAAATCCTATCCATGTTGTTATACCAATACCTATTGTACAGAACACCGCAATTATAACCATAAATATAAGTGAAAGCACCTTAAGTATCTTAGCACATTTATATGGACGTTCCCACTCAGGATGTTTCTTATCAGTAACCAATGATGAGATAGTTGTTATGACATAGCAAAGCGCACACGCAAATGCCATAAGGTCAAAAAATGAACGTATTTCCTGCATCGCAAGGAAAGCTACAGATACAACAAGTATAAGAACACTTGGAAGAACAGGCTGACTGTATTTATTTGTCTTTGCAAAGACTTTAGGTAAAAAGTTCTGACGTCCCATTGCGTATATCATTCTTACACCTGAATACCAGAAACCAAGCACTGAAGTTCCTATAGGGAATAAAACACCAACAACACCCATTATAAATACAAATGGTGCAATCTTTGGTCCAAAGCAATACTCAAGAGCTTCAAATGAAATAAACGCATGACAGTCACCATAGTTCGTAAGCTCTTCCCATGGCATAACTCCTGCCAGTGAAAAATAGAAAAGTGCGTATATTGCACCACATGTAATTACTGAACCAAGTATCGCCTTCTTTTGATCTTTTATCGGGAAATCACCTTCCTCAACCATTGCCGGAACTGTTTCAAATCCAAAATAAGGTGTTATCATAAAAGAACATCCCACTATCCACGCAATACCTGTAGATGTAAAACTTCCGCCGTAAATTGCATTATTACTGCTTGTAAAGAAATTTGAAAAATTTGATATACTCCAGTGTCCGCTGAAGAAAAACATAAGAGAACATATAACAATGCCAGCTATTCCGGCAAATAACATAAATGTCTGTACTTTTCCTGCTACAACATTTTTATATATGCTGAGAATAAACCATAAAACCAATATAATAGCACCAACTCCTACCGCCTGCCATCCTGTACAGTTCAAACCAAACTGGTAATTTATCCAGTCAATAATACCAAGAACACCTGCTGCAGGTACTGCAATCCATGCACACATTATAAGCCACGCAGACCAAAAGCCCATATGCTTGTTAAGTCCTACTGTATTGAACACAAGACATGAACCGGCACTTGGAAGCATTGTTGAAAACTCAGCATACACAAATGCCGTAGGAAGGATCATTAGTGTCATAAGTGCAAATGCCAAAAATGTTGCCGGTCCGGTATATGACATAAATATACCATCCCAATAACACATGAATGTGAAAATTGCTCCTGTTGCCAGTGCATATACATACAATAGTCGCATTGATTTAGATAATGCGTTCTTTTTCTCTACCTCAACATATTTCTCTTTCAAATTTGTTGTTTCCATAACAATCACTCCTTATTATTAACCTTATATCAATCGAATATTTTTCTTCTTTAACCAAAAAGTCTTACATACCTTTCCGCCAGCCACATAGTGCCATCAAGATATCCTTCTGACAGTTCGGCAGCCGGTCCGGACTCTCTATGACTTGCAAGCCATGCCATAAGCTGAAGCCTCCTCATCATAATAAACGTATCTATTTCTTCAAAATCCGTATCGGTAAAGGGCATAACTTTCTTATATCCACGCAGCCAAGCATTTATCAGATCCGGAACTGTATCCTTATGTTCTATAAAACTGACCGCCGATGCCAAATCATGCAAATGCCATCCAAAGCCACAGTCATCAAAATCGATAACCTTAACTACATCATCTTCTACAAGAATATTTGATAACCTAAGATCAGCATGGATCAATCCCCAATTATCTTTTGTTCTTCCATATCTTTCAAGCCTCTTTCGTATTACTCTGCAGGCTTCTTCAAGATATTCCTGAGCTTCCGAATTCACTCCCTCAAAGTCCTGCCACCTGCCCCAGGCAGCAGTTTTACCAATGATGTTGTCATATGTCCATTCTATACGGTCTATATCCTTAGTGCCATTCCAGATTGATGCCTGCCGGTGAAGATATGCTGTTGTTTCTCCAAGCATTTCAAAATCTGTTACAAGTTTAGAATGATCACTCTCATCAGGCTCACTGCCCTTGAGATACTCGCAGATTATACAATAGTAAATTGAACCGTCACTTCCTTTTATCTGCTGTATAGGTTCACCATCCGAACCGTTCAGCGGATTTGCTACTATTAAAGGTGTATAATCATTTATCTGTCTCAACCAATTCATTTCCGAATTTAATTCAGTAAGGGTATGATATCCTGGTCTGCTTACACGCAGAACTCCTTTTTCCTTATCGTTTTCACAGCTTCTGACCATATATGTAGCATTTTCTGAAAGCACCAGTAATTTAGCATATACTTTTTCGTTCCAATCGTATTTCTTTAAAGCTTCTGACGCTATGCTATCAAAAAAGTCTTTATTAAAAAACATATTTTCGCCTCCTTTAACAAACATCTGCCAAAACAATCATAAAAAAACAAAGGCATACATTCGTGAATTCTCACAAACATACGCCCTTGTATAATATCAATGTATTTATATGCCACGAAGAATATCGTCCTTAGCTTCGCTTATTCCTACAGAAAGCTTTTCAAGCAATTCATCGCAGTATTCCTTTGTTACAAGTACTCCGGGCTTAAACTGCAGAACACTGGGATCCAGCTGTGAATATATTGCCCAAACACCATTTTTATATAAGTGCTGCATAACAGCAACAGCTCCTTGGTCCCCGGCGAACTCAAGTCCCATAATAAGTCCGTTTTGCCTTATACCCTTAAATGTATCCGGATTATCAGCTTTTATTTGTTCAAGTCCCTTACGCAGATAATCGGACATAAATTTGACATTTTCCTGCGTTTCGCTGCGGTTCAGTATTTCAAAAACTTTCAGTGCACAGGCACAGCCAATTTCACTTCCTCCAAATGTAGCCATATGAGCACTGCCATCCTGAGTCATCCAGTAAGATGCTTTCTCATTCAGAATAACTGCTGAAATCGGATAAATGCCGCCTGAAAAACCTTTTGACGTTACTATAATATCAGGTGTAACTCCATAAGTTTCAATACACCACATTTTACCGCTTCTCATAAGTCCTGTCTGAACTTCATCTGCAATGTAAAGAGCACCATTCTTTTCACACAATTCTTTAACCTTTTTCAGATAGCCGTCTTCCGGCATAACAAATCCATATGTAGCTGGTATTGTTTCAAGCAGTACAGCAGCTATATCGTCATTTTCTTCAAAGACCTTTTCCATTGCAGCCGCATCATTAAACGGAATCTTTATAAATTCTCCCGGTCGCTCTGCATGGAATAAATCGCAGTAACGGGGAGCTCCGGCTGCCACAGCAAGTCCGGTGTGACCATGATAACAGTTATTTACACACACTATTTTCAGACGGTTTGTCGCACTTCTTGCACACTTTATTGCCAGATCTATTACCTCGCCTCCGCTTGAACCGTAAATAACATGCTGCATACCCTCCGGCGAAGATTTAACCACTGTTTCAGCAAGTTCAGCCTTTAAAGGCGATGGGAAATGATGATTTCCTATATCAACGTATTTTACTGCATCAGTAAGGGCATCTATTATTTCCGGATTCCTGTGTCCAAGACTGTATGTGCCTCCGTTGATATGAACATCCATAAGCTTTTTGCCATCCATATCCCAGAAATAATAGCCTTCTCTTTTGCCTATCAAAAGATCAATACCTAAATCAAGCCATTCCTTTGTTTTCCCACTATTCCAGTATTTTATCGATTTATCGAAAACCTCCTGTTTAGTAGTCCTGTTAAATATATCTGCTACGCTCATAATAACCGCTCCTCATAACCTTTATTTTTACCGGTAAACTGCTAAAAACAAAGGAGCCTGCCGAAACCCTTGTTTCAGTAAGCTCCTTTGCTTTGACTATATTATAGTACCCAAGTCAAAACATCACAACACAAAATCTTTAGAACATATATCAAAATCTTTAACTTTAAAACCATATACCCTTATCATCTTCAACAAACTTTGCTTAATTTTATGTATGATCCGAATATCTTGATAAACTGACAGACATTCTGTATTCCATAGGAGAGATTCCCACACGCTCCTTAAATTTTGCACTGAAATATCCCGGATTTGAAAAATTTAATATTTCTGCAACCATGCTTACGCTTACATCTGAATATCTGAGCAATACCTTTGCACGGTCTATCTTTACCTCTGTAACAAAGTCATTAAAACTCACACCTGTCATTTTCTTAAATATATGGGATACATAGGTCTTATTCAGAAATATCTCTTTTGCCACCGATTCCAGCGTTATTTTTGTATCAACATTTCTTATAACACATTTTCCGATAACATATACAGTTTTATTTACATCTATAATATTATATTTTTTAAAAAGTTCACTCACCTCAGAATAATACCTGCACAATTCCCGCTCTGTTTCCTCCCGTGACTTTATTTCATATCCAATGTCACGTATATAATCACCGCCGTAAACAAATTTCCCAAGCCATGGCTTATGAGCAACAAAATATTTGTATGATTCCTCTTTTACTTTATCTATAACCTGATGAGCAGCTACATTATCGCAATTCCAGTCATCATATATTCTGTTTACCATGTCCTGTACAAGCATATTCACATTGCTTCCACCGTCAAATATATATCTTGCAATCAATACAACCTTTTCATATATCTTTTCATTAAAATATTCATTATACTTGCTGCCGGATATACGTACAAGTGTTTCAAACAGATTGTTTTTTAAATTGTCATAAGTCAGGTAATCTAACGCTCCGGACAGAAAAACTGAACGCACAGTTTCATAGTCGCCTCTTGCTCCTATAACTATAACAAATATACCCACATTATTTGCCAGCAGCTTTTTTATAAAATGCAGACCTAAAATTCCGTTTCTTTCTGACGCTGCAAGAACGACCTCACATTCACGCTCAATAAGTGCTTTTTTAACCTCTTCCTCATTTTTTCTGCCAATATAAATTATATCCTCCAGATTCTGCCAGCCTTCCCAATCTGCAAGCCATTCATAAAGTTCATCTGATGGATCATACAAAACCGCACGAAACACAGCACACACTCCATTCATACATCATTCCCACAACACACAACACTGATTTATATGTATGCAATTTACGCCAGCAGATTCATATATCCCATCGCAAGTATTCTGTCACTTTCCATAAGTTCTATATATATTTCATAGTTCATTGCAGCAACAGTCGGTCCGTCAAGCTTATATGTAATATCAAGACCCATTTCAGCCTGGTATCTGCCCAAATTCCTTTCAACTGAATTATCTTCATCTACTCTGAAGCCCAGAAATCTTAAAGCCTCTATTACATTTTCACTGTCCAGATCATCTTCCTCCGAAACAAATAGGATTTTATCAACTGTCACATCAGGTGTAATGCCAATACCGTTTATTTTCTTTCCATATCTTGAAGAATATTCAAGTGTTGTCATTTTAATGACACCTATATCATCAAATTCCATTACACTCTGCATAACTCCCTTACCATAGGTTTTCTCCCCTACTATTAACCCGGCACCACTGTCCTGCATTGCCGAAGCAACTATTTCAGCTGCCGAAGCAGTCATTGAATCCACAAGAACAACACATTCCTCATAAGGAAGTGTTCGCAGGTCTGAACTATAAGTAGTTACATTTCCTTTTTTATCTCTTGTAGTAATAATTACACCGCTTGGAACAATCTGTCTTGCCACTTCTATAGCTTCATTAACATATCCCCCTGTGTTTCCTCTTAGATCAAGTATAAGTTTTGTCTTTCCTGCCTCCTTGAAATCATTCAGTGCCTTTGTAAAATCCTGGGATGTTGTGTCTATAAATGTGCTTATTTTTATGTAGCCTACAGATTCATCAGTATATTTCTGACTTTTAGTATCAAAAGAAGACATATCATTTACAGCTGTTACAGAATGAAATTCATTTCTCACCAGATTTATTGAATATTCTCTCACAGTATTTCCTCTTGTAATTCTCATACTTATAGACTTAGCTGTATCCGATATAACGGATTCGTAATATTCTTCTTCTCCTATAGCATAGGCTGAAACTCCGTTAATAGCCCTTATTTCATCACCTGTTCTTATTCCGTCACGATAAGCTTTTGATGATGTAGGAAGTTCTGATATAATGGGATATCCTCCTCCTGAAAAATCACACTCAAATTCAGGTTCATACCATACAGTTCTTTCAGACTCCTTCACAAGGGCATATTCTTCATTTGTAAGATAATCACTGTATTCGTCGAGTTCACCTATAACAGCCCTTACTGCCGCATGTATAAGAGTATCTGTGTCTACTTCGCCGCCCATATAATTTTCCTGAATATATTTAATTATTTCACCAAAATATGCTCCCGCTGTATCCGCCTGTTCCTGAACAGTCATTTCAGACATATCCTCAGCCTGAACAGACACTGTCATAATAAATAAAGCAGCACAGAATAAAATTAACCTTTTCAAACTTTCACCCTCTTTTATATTCCGTGGCTTATGATCAGCCCTTTAAAACCTGTCTGTTTTTTACAATGTAATCAACAGCAGAAACAATTGCAAGAATTAAACTTAAATAAATAAGAATATAGCTGACAACAGATAAAATAATATTGTCAATATTCAAAAGCAATACTATCAACATAGCCATCTGACAAATAGTTTTTAACTTTCCCCAGAATCCGGCTGCTATTACTATATTCTGCTCAACAGCAAGAGTTCTGAAACCTGTTATTACAAATTCTCTTGCAATTATTATAATTACAACAACACTTGGCAGAGAAACAACCGCATCCTCTATACCTATAAGTGCAATCATTGCAGAACATACCAAAAGCTTATCTGCCAGGGGATCCATAAACTTTCCGAAATTGGTCACAAGATTATACTTTCTTGCTATATATCCGTCAAGGCAGTCTGTAAGTGAAGCAACGCAGAATATAGCAGTTGCAATATACCTTCCCGTTGCTCCAAAATCACAGAGAAGAAAAAACAGAAAGAAAGGTATCATTATAATCCTCAAAATAGTAAGTTTGTTAGGTAAATTCATATTATTCAATCCTTTCTCCTATAAGGTCATAATCTCCTGCTTCAGTAATTTTTATATTATAGAAGTCTCCTGCCAGAAGCTCTTCATCAGACTTAAAGAAAACAAATCCGTCTATTTCATAACAGTCTCTGTAGCTTCTTCCGCAGTAAATATTTTCTTCTTCCCCGTCAATTTTACCTTCTACAATTACCTCAAGAGTTTTCCCCACATATTTTTCGCATATTGATGCAGATATACTTCTCTGGCACTGTAATATATAGTCTTTCCTTTCTGCCTTTACATCTTCATCAATCTGTCCCTTCATTTTTGCTGCAGGTGTACCATCTTCCTGAGAATATGTAAATACTCCAAGTCTGTCAAATCCAACTTCTTTTATAAAATCACACTGAGCTTTAAACTCTTCTTCAGTTTCAGTCGGAAATCCTGTAATAAGAGTTGTCCTTATACACATATCAGGCATTTTACTTCTCATTTTATCTATTATACTTATAAGTCCTTCCCTTGTGCTTCTTCTTCCCATAAGCTTAAGTATTCTGTTTTCACTATGCTGTATAGGCATATCCAGATAATGAAGAACTTTTTCATTTGATGCCATTTCTTCAATAAGCTCATCTGTTATATTTTCCGGATAGCAGTAAAGAATTCTCAGCCACTTAATATCCTCAATTTTACTAAGCTCTCTCAAAAGTTCCGGCAAAGCCTTTCTTCCATATAAATCTTGTCCATACAATGAAGTATCCTGTGCAATAAGTATAAGTTCCCTTACCCCTTTATCTGCAAGAATGTTTGCCTCCTTAACAAGGGACTCAATTGTTCTTGAACGGTAATGTCCTCTTAATGAAGGTATTGTGCAATAAGTACAGTGATTATCACAGCCCTCTGCAATTTTCAGATAACTAAATCCTCCCGTTGTAGTTACTATTCTTTTATAACTGTTATCAGGATTTAAAATATGTTCCTTGTCGGTAACAAGCCTGACTTGTTTTTCCCCCTCAAGAAGTCTTTTTATAACAACACCTATATTTTCAAAATCACCTGTTCCAACAACAGCATCAACTTCCGGAAGTGATTCAAATATTTCATCCTTGTATCTCTGTGCCATACATCCTGTCACAATAAGAGCCTTACACTTTCCTTCCCTTTTGTAGTCAGCCATTTCCAAAACCTTGTCAATAGCCTCCTGATTTGCATCCATTATAAAGCCGCAGCTGTTTATAATTATAATATCGGCTTCACTGTCATCATATGTAATTTCATACCCTTCTTCATCAATAAGACCAAGCATTATTTCACTGTCTATTAAATTCTTATCACAGCCAAGTGATACAAAACTTATTTTAGCATTCATAAATTTTCTCCCGTAAATAATTCAAGACTCACTTGCGAGTCTTTATACAGAATTCGGCACACTTATACCCATATTTCCGAATTTCTGTGCATCCTCGCAAAGCATATACCAGACAGGTTATTAATATCCGCTTATGTACCAGTTTGATTCTCATATCATATAGTATCAGGAATCATCTCCAATCTGCTATATCTCCTTATAGTATACCACTAAATACGGTATATTTACAATTTAATTTTTTAAAATATAGTTAAATTTCTATTAAAACGCAAAAAAATAAGGCCTGCGCCCCTTACAAATTCTGATTTTTTATTTTTACTGATTTATTTTTTCCTTTGCTTTAATATGTATATGTAAGTACCACCCCATGGTGATACTATAAATCTTTCAATTTTGAAAGTGCCTTTGTTTCTATTCTCGATACATAACTTCGGCTTATGCCCATTGATTTTGCTATTTCCCTTTGTGTAACCTCTTTGCCCCCGTCAAGTCCATATCTCAGTTTTACAATCTCAAGCTCTCTTTCTGTAAGCCGTTCTTTCATAACTTTGTAAAGTTTTTCAATCCTCATCTTTAAATCAGTTATTTCTTCAACACTTCTCCCTTCATCGGCAAGTTTTTCTTCAAGAGTTACTTCGTTTCCCTCTTTGTCAATCCCTGCCGTATCCTGAAGACTTACGTCATTCTGTCTTTTTTTGTTCTGCCTTAAATACATAAGTATTTCATTTGCTATATTTATATTGATGAGCCTCAGGTAGCAAAAAAGCAGCACCCCCAAAAAGAGATGCTGCAAGTTTAAACCTTTCGGCTGATAAAAGCATCATATTTATTGACGCATCTTACCTATACTGTCTCATATTTTTCTCTGTCTTTAATCAATCTGTCTAAGACATTCCCTATATCGTCATTAATATAAACAGCTTGTTTGCTGATTTCCGCCGGTCCTTTAGCATCTCCGTAATTAATGCAGGCATACATTGCCCGAGGATTGTTGAATGTCATATTCCAGAATGGATATTTAATAATTCCCGGCGTATTATATCCTACTCCAAGTTCGAGAAACAATATTGAAAATCCCCTTCTTGTACGCAAAAAATTTTCATATTTCTCTGCTGCCATATGCCAGCCCATATCCTCAACAAACTTGTCGTCAGAACGCAGATTTAATGTCATATGCTTACCACAGCGAGGACAATGGGGAATCAATTCAGAGGGAATTTTCATATTTTTCTGTGCCCTTATCATTTCATTAATAACATCCTCATTTTCAAATGTTTCACTGCAGCAGGGTTCACTGCACTGAAAAAGTCCGTAATCCCCTTGTGTATAGAACAGTCGTTTTTTATCAAAGCCTGCCTTTTGAAAACAGTGATCAACATTTGTAGTAATTACAAAATAGTCTTTATCCTTAACAATACTCAAAAGTTTGTTATATACAGGTTTTGGTGCATCAACATAGCGATTGTAATAAATGCACCTGCTCCAGTATGCCCAAAATTCTTCAGGTGTATCATAGGGATAAAATCCTCCGGAATACATATCATGAAACCCATATTTTTCTTCAAAATCATAAAAATATCTTTTAAAGCGTTCACCATTATAGACAAAGCCTGCCGACACAGAAAGACCTGCTCCTGCTCCTATAACAACTGCATCAGCTTTTTCAAGGCTGTCTTTCAGCCTGGCAATTTGTTCTTCTCTCTCATCTTCAGTTTTGACCTTTCTTTTTAAAATCATAACATATCACCTATTATAAATCAGTATTTTTTTAGTTCCTCTCATCAATGTTTTCAGGAACACAGTTATAAAAACAAGTTTCTTCAAGAGGCTTTCTGTGACCGCCCAATTTGGTATTTTGCACAAAATCATCTGACGGATACCCGATATATAACATACAA
>CAZGIC010000066.1:0-12912 GCA_964526435.1 uncultured Lachnospiraceae bacterium
CACTTGAGGATGGAAGTACATTCTTTGGAAGTGAGGTTGTAAATGATTTAGATGAGTTTAAGAAGCAGAGTAAGGCGATTATCGCAAATCGGTATGATAGCTGTCTTGATGATGTGAAAGATAAGGTTTATACGAGAGATTTATTTGGTAGGGATTGATTATGAAAAAAACAACTGGTCTGGTCAAGAAAAACTTAAGAATTGCTATGCTGGGACACAAACGTATTCCATCTCGAGAAGGTGGGGTTGAAATTGTTGTTGAAGAATTGAGTTGTAGAATGGTAAAGGCAGGACACAGCGTTACATGCTATAATCGTTCCGGTCATCACATAAACGGTAAAGAGTTTGATACAGAAGATATAAAAAAATATAAAGGCATCAGATTGAAAAATGTTATTACATTAAATATTAAAGGAATTGCTGCGGTAACCTCAAGTTTGTTTGCTTGTTTAGCTGCGGCGTTTGGGCAATATGATGTTGTACATGTTCATGCTGAAGGGCCAGCAGCTTTTTGTTGGATTCCAAGATTAATGGGTAAAAGAGTTATAGTTACTGTACATGGACTAGACTGGCAGCGTGAAAAATGGCAAGGGGGCTTTGGCTCTAAGTATATTCACTTTGGCGAAAAAATGGCTGTAAAATGGGCAAACGAAATTATTGTTTTAAGCAGAGGTGTTAAGAAATATTTTAAAGAACACTATGGAAGAAATACTGTATATATACCAAATGGCATAATTAAACATGAAACGATAAAGCCGCAAATCATTAAAGATAAGTTTGGGTTAGAAAAAGATTCATATATTCTGTATCTTGGACGAATTGTTCCGGAAAAAGGTGAACATTATCTTATTAATGCATTTAAAGATATATTAACAGATAAAAAACTAGTGATTGCCGGAGGAGCATCTGATACTGATGAATATATGGAAATGTTGAAAAAAATGGCTGCAGGTGATGACAGGGTTATTTTTACAGGATTTGTTCAGGGACAATTGTTAGATGAACTTTATAGCAATGCTTATTTATATGTGCTGCCAAGCGATTTAGAGGGAATGCCACTTAGTTTGCTTGAAGCAATGAGTTATGGTAATTGTTGTTTGACCTCAGATATTGCAGAATGTGCAGAAGTTGTGGAGGATAAAGCAATAACTTTTCGCAAAAGGAATATAGAAGATTTGCGTGAAAAGCTGCAATTCTTATGTGAACATCCTGATGAAGTGAAAAAATATAAAGCTGGTGCAGATGTTTTTATCTGTGAAAAATATAGTTGGGATGATATAGTTGAAAAGACGCTAGAATTATACTATAGCGAGGCCGGTGAAGAAAAAAATGAAAAACGAGAATTATGGAGCAATTGAGGATTGTTTGAAACTGCATTATTTAATTATTCGGTGGTATAAGTATGGAAATTTACCTGTTTCATATGGTTTTGTTCCGTGTAATTGAATGTTTGAGATTGAATACTATTTTGGGACATAGCTGGACTCAATATCTTATAACTGTTGTATTGGTTTTGACGTCAACAGTTGAATTTTTGGTTGTTATGAAAAAGCGATTAATTATTAAAGGGGAATTGGAATAATGAGAATATTGTTAGTTAATTACAGGTATTTTATTTCCGGAGGACCGGAAAAATATATGTTTAATATAAAGAAAATGCTGGAGAATAATGGACATGAGGTAATTCCGTTCTCTATACACTCAAACAAAAATGTAGATACAGAGTATTCTAAATATTTTGTGGAGCCTATCGGTGGCAGGGATGCTACATATTTTAATGAAGTAAAGAAAACGCCAAAGTCAATTTGGCAGATGTTGACAAGAAGCATATATTCAATAGAGGTTGAAAAAGCCATTAAAAAAGAGATAAAAGATGTAAAACCAGATTTGGTTTATATTATACATTTTGTAAATAAATTGTCGCCTAGCGTAATTACTGGAGCTAAGAAAATGGGTGTTCCGGTTATTTTACGCCTTTCAGATTATTTTTTGCTTTGTCCTCGTTTTGATTTCATGTATCAGAAGAAAATTTGTGAGGATTGCTTAACTAAGGGGTATCGAAGCTGTATAAAGAAAAGATGCGTTAAAGGATCACTCTTTGCTTCAGTTATACGTGTTTTTTCTATGAAATTTCATAATTTTATAAATGTGTACCGAGGTGTGGATGCTTTTATAACACCGTCAGAATTTCTAAAGAAGAAGTTGGTGGCAAATGGGTTTGATGAGAAAAAATTTACTTGTATACCAACTTTTACGGCCAGCAAGTCAGAAGTCGGAAAACCTCAGGTAGGTTCCTATGGATTGTATTTTGGACGAATCACGGAGGAAAAGGGAGTAGAAACTGCTATCAAAGCATATGAAAAACTCCCCGGTTATGAACTCAAGATTATGGGAGATGACACTACTGAGGAAGCTAAGAAACTCAAAGCATATGTGGAGCAACGTAAAATAAAGAATGTTGAATTTCTCGGTTTTAAGAGTGGGGTTGAATTAGAGAAGGTCATTAAGGGGGCAAGGTTTACACTGATACCATCTATTTGGTATGACAATCTTCCAAATACAGCGTTAGAGTCTTTCCAGTATTCAAAGCCTGTAATTGCAAGTAATATCGGTAGTTTGCCAGAATTGGTTGTGGATGGAGTGAATGGCTTTTTGTTTGAGGCTGGGAACGATAAGATGTTGGTTGAAGCAATTAAGAAATTTGATGCTGATGAGAGTGTTGTAAACATGGGAGCGGAAAGTAGAAAACGTTTGGAGACACGATTTGCCCCACAGACTCATTATGATGCTTTGATGAAAGTATTCGACAAGGTGGGTAAAAAGAAATGAAAAATGTATTATTAGTCGACTTTAATGCCTCTGAGGATTGGCAGTTTTATTATGCACTAAACAAATCAGACAACGGAAATTGGGAGTTATTGAGATGCGTCAGTAATCAACATCATGGGAATAATTTGTGTGAGTTAATTCGTTACATAAAATATTTCATTATTCCATTTAAAATATTTATTAAAAGAAAGAGGTACGATCAAGTCCTTGCATGGCAACAGTTTTACGGATTGATTTTGGCGTTTTACTGTGCATTATTTCGAGTAAAGAAGGCACCAGCTATAACAGTAATGACATTTATCTATAAACCTAAGAAGATTCCTGTTATTGGATGGGTTTACGATAAATTTATCAGATATATTGTGAAATCCGGATATGTCACAAAATACATCGTATTTTCAGAAAATGAATGTTCCTATTATTCAAATTTACTAGGTATAAGACGAGAGAATATTATTGCTATAAAGCTTGGAATCGAAGATGTAAGAGCATGTTATGATTGTAACCCATTCAGTAAATATTATTTCTTGTCTGCGGGAAGAAGTAATCGGGATTATAACTTTTTATTTGAAGTGTGGCAGACTATAGAAAATTATAACGGAAAGTATTATATCGAAGTTATCTCTGAAAAATTGCATAATCATACAACTGAAAATATAACAGTTTTAAACAACTGTCATGGTAAAGCTTATATGCGGAAACTGGGGAAATGTTACGCCGTTATTCTACCGCTAGACGATGAAAATATTTCATCTGGGCAGTTGGTTGTTTTGCAGGCAATGATGATGGGAAAACCTGTAATAGCAACAAAGAATAATTCGATCACTGATTATATCATCAATGGATACAATGGTTATGTGATAGAAAAAAATAAAGAATCTTTATTAGAAGCAATTGAAAATATAGAAAAAGAAGAACATTACCAAAGGCTTTCTAAGAATGCCAGAGAATATTTTGAAAAAGAATTCAGCCTGTATTCCATGGGGTTACAGGTTGGAAAGATAATAGGATAAATTAAGATTTATAGGAGAATAGTACTATGGCTAAGAAAAATAGCGGCGAGAAAAAACTGAATGGAACGGTTATTGTAACATATCGGTGCAATGCCCGCTGCTCGATGTGTAACCGATATAAGGCTCCGTCTAAGCCGGAGGAGGAAATTAGTATTGAAACAATAAAGAAGCTGCCTAAAATGTATTTTACAAACATTACAGGTGGCGAGCCTTTTATTCGTACTGATTTAAAGGAAATTGTAAGGGAACTTTATAAGAAAAGTGACCGTATTGTTATTTCAACTAATGGATTTTTTACTGATCGTATTGTTGATTTATGCAAAGAATTTCCTCAGATAGGTATCCGTATTTCTATTGAAGGTCTGGAACAGACAAACAATGAGATAAGAGGACTTCAGGACGGATATCAAAAGGGGTATGGTACCCTTAAGAAGCTTGTTGAAATGGGAATGAAGGATGTTGGATTCGGTATGACTGTTCAGGACAAGAATGCTCCTGATTTAGTACCGCTTTATAAGATTTCCGATGAAATGGGCATGGAGTTTGCTACGGCGAGCTTGCATAACAGCTTCTATTTTGTTGAAGCTAAGAACATTATTCATGACAGACAGATGGTAGCAAAGAATTTTGAAAATCTGGTAAATGAACTGTTGAGGAGCAACAGCCCTAAAAAGTGGTTCAGGGCTTACTTTAATCATGGACTTATTAATTATATTTACGGACAGAAGAGACTTTTGCCTTGTGATATGAGTTTTGATACTTTCTTTATTGATCCATATGGTGATGTTATGCCATGTAATGGTACGAAAGATAAAGAAGTAATGGGTAATCTTAATACGCAGACATGGGATGAGTTGTGGAATAGTCCTGAGGCAGAACAGGTGAGGAAAAAGGTGCGTTGTTGTGACAGAGATTGCTGGATGATTGGTAGCGTAAGTCCTGCAATGCATAAATATATCTGGAAGCCGGCGACTTGGGTACTGGTACATAAATTCAAAGCATTGTTCAGTAAATATCCGTATTCCATGTATGAATTGAAGATTTGCCGGGATTACCGGGACGGAAAAGTTACAAAGGAACAGTTGGATAAATGCAGTACTTGTGATTTTAATGCTGTAGTTAATGATGGTCTGAGCGAAGCAAGTAAGGAACAGCTTAAAGGCAGGACCGGGGAAGAGATTGTGGATGCAGATATTGCTGCACAGATGAAGAAGTAAATCGAGGTAAGGGTATGAAGACAATTGCATTTTTTGTGCCTCAGTATCATCAAATACCGCTGAATGATAAATATTGGGGAAAGGGTTTTACAGAATGGGTTAATGTAAGGAATGCAAAACCACTATTTGAAGGGCACGTTCAACCAAAAGTACCGCTGAACAATAATTATTATAATCTGCTTGATAGAGAAACAAAAATATGGCAGATGGAACTTGCGAAGAAATATGGTATCTATGGTTTTTGTTACTACCATTATTGGTTTAATGGGAAGATGCTTCTTGAAAAGCCATGTGAGCAAATTCTTGAAGACAAAGAAATTGATTTGCCGTTTTGTTTTTGTTGGGCTAATGAAGCATGGTCCATGGAATGGACAGGAAAGAAAACAGTTATAATGCCACAATTTTACGGAGATAAAAAAGAATGGAAGGAACATTGGGATTATTTACTTCCGTTCTTAAAGGATGATAGATATATAAAAGAAGAAGGAAAGCCATTGATTGTTATTTATAGGCCAGAGTCTATCCCTTGTCTGACGGAAATGCTTAGGTATTGGAGAAAACTTGCAGAAAAAGAAGGTTTTAAAGGTCTTTATTTTGCAAGCCAGAGTGCTGAGTTTAATCTAAATAAGTCTATGGATCACAGTGAAATTGATTTTGAGATTGAATACGAGCCACAGACCTCAAGGAAGAGTATGGCGAACAAAAGATTAGACGGAATAAAAGAGATCCGGCGTAAATTCATGAGGTTCTGCGAGAGAAAATTTGGATGGGACTTACGTAGATATGGACAAAGTACATTTAATAAGGTAGCTGGTTTGTCAAGACCGGACTATGATGCTACATGGGAAAATATTTTAACTAGAAAACCTGGAAGTAAAAAATCTGTTCCATGTGCGTTTGTAAATTGGGACAATAGTCCTCGTTATCATGAACGTGGACAAGTGTATATTGGAGCAACTCCAGAAAAGTTTGAAGGCTATTACTCGCGTTTAATTAAACGGACGAAGGAAGAATACCATAAGGACTTTATGTTTCTTTTCGCTTGGAATGAGTGGGGAGAAGGAGGATATCTGGAACCAGATGAAGAGAATGGATATGGGTATTTGGAAGCGGTAAGAAATGCTTTAGTAACAAATAATGAATTTCCAAATTAACATAGGGAGGAAGGAAAGTATGCAGGACGCGTTAGTATCTGTGGTAATACCAACTTATAATAGAAAAGATACCATTCTTCGTTGTCTTGAAACGGTGTTGTTGCAGACATATAAAAATATAGAGGTTATTGTTGTGGATGATGGATCTACAGATGAGACCTATAAATTGTTTGAAAACTATCCAGATAAAAGAGTCAGATATGTTAGATATAGCCCAAATCGTGGAGCCTGCTATGCTAGAAATTATGGAGCCACAATGTCAAAGGGAGAATATATTGCGTTTCAAGATAGTGATGATGAGTGGGTTTTCGAAAAGATTGAACGGCAAATTTATTTTTTGAAAGAAACAAAAGCTGATTTTGTGTTTTGTGGAATGAATCGTATCAATCCATTTACTAAAGAAAAGTATTATTATCCAGAATCGACTTTTGAATCTGATAAAGATGTATTGAAACAATTATTGACAAATAATGTTATAAGTACACAAACGATATTAATAAAAAAATCATTAATGGATAACATAAAATTTGATATTACTTTTAAAAGGTATCAAGATTGGGATTTTTCACTTCAGGCAGCTATTTTGGGGGCAAATATTAAATATTTGAAAGAAGCTCTGGTAAACTCTACAATTCAAGCTAATAGTATATCTGCAACAGTTAAGGAAGGAAATGCATACGAATATTTATTTCAAAAATATAAAGATGAGTATAAGAAGTATCCGAAAGCAATGGCTTCTATTTACTCCAAAATGGCACATAGCTTTAGACAAAGTGATAGATCAAAGACTATAATATATTTTCAAAGTAGTTTAAAATATAAGTTCGATTTAAAATTAGGTATTAAGTATATTTTATATTGTATGCATTTATGGAATTGAAACATCTAGGAGAAGTGGTATGCATAGAAAATTTTCTATTTCATTATCAAATTTATACTGCTATATTGTTCTAATATGGGGATTGCTTGCAACCTTAACACACAGTGATTTGATTATTGAGTATGGAACAACTATTTTTAATTTATATAATATGTCTAGTGTGTTATTGGTCGTAATTGCTATTATGCAAATAGTGTATCGTAATGGTCACGTGCCAATTAATAAAATAAAAATTCTATTTGTTGCTGTTTTTTTGATCTCGACCTATTTGTCATACCGAAATTCTGGAAGAGATGATATTTTTTTTCTTGCTGTTGTAGTTATAGGTGCGTGTTACATTGAAAAGAAACAAATAATATTGTTTCTTTTTAGGGGAATGTTTATTGGCGTTATTTTCATAGTAGGATTATCTTTACTGGGAATTTTGGATAATACTACGCAGGAGACTATTCGAGGTACACATGTAGTTGTTAGATATTTTCTTGGATTTGCTCACTCAAATACTTTAGCTATTTTGGTTTTAGAGCTTGGCATGATGTATATTTATTTGAATTATAAAAAATTAAAAAGGGCACATATGTTTTTACTTTTCGTGTTAAGTGTGTTATGTTATAGAATTACATACAGTCGAACAACATTCATTTGTTACATTTGTATGATTTTTGTTCTAATATTAATTAGAAATTTTAGTAAATTGCATCTTGAAAAAATTTGGATTATTATAGCTAATAACTCAATAAAATTACTTATTATCATTGGCTTGTTTGGCTCGTACTTTGTTGCACAAAATTACAGTAGCGGAATTGGCATAGTTGATTTAGTGTCATCTATAATAGGTGTACGAATTCCATTATTGTATGATGCGTTACAGCTTTATCCTCTGAAACTATTTGGTCAGGCAATCAATTTGGTAAATAGTCAGGAATATTATTTATTTCAAGGGATGGGTGTTGTACTTGATAATTCATACATATACATGTTACTTGAATTTGGTATAATACCAACAGTCTTGCTTTTTATAGGATACTTTGGGGCTGTAAAAATGTTGATACAAAAAAAAGACTATATAATGCTTATGTGTATGATTATATATCTGATCGCTGGATTTACTGAGAAATATTTTTCAGGTCTTTCATATAATTTTACTTTACTAGTTTTAATTGATTTTTTGTATAGTAGGAAAGGACGAATCGATGAACGAAATTGAATTGTTTATATGGAATATTGCTGATAGCAAATATGATGAATTTTTATCACGTGGTTGTGCGATAGAAGGAAATAATGGTCCTTATTTATATACCGATACTCCGGTTAGAAATACGGCGCATTGGTTGATTATTTATTGTTTTTTATGGAAAAATACAAGAGATGAAAGATATCGGGAAATTGCCCTTGTTTTTGCGGATTATTTAGTCAAAATGGAATTGAAAACTATATCAGGAGCAATTGAGTGCATGCATGGAGAAAAGTTTGATCATTTAAATGGATTAATTGGTCAAGCTTGGGTAATTGAAGCATTAATCTATGCTGCGAATACATTTAATAATAGGGCGTTTTATGATACAGCAAAACGTATTTATTTTTCTCAATCTTTTGTTAAGGAAACTGGGCTATGGAAAAGAATAGAAATAGATGGAACCGTAATTGACTATGATTATACAGTTAATCATCAAGTTTGGTTTGCTATCGCGGGCTGCATGATAAGCGCATATGAAAAGGATACAGAGATTGAATTGCAAGTTACTAGTTTTATGAAAGAATTATTAAATAAGCATTTTCGAATTTACCGCAATGGTTTAATACGACATTATCTAGATATTGAACGACCAAATTCAAACATACCATTCAAATCAAAGTGTAAAAGAGCTGTTAAGGACTCATTAGTTATGATGAGAAAAATAGACCCTAATCGATTTGATTCAAAGGCTCAAGAAAAAGGATATCATATTTTTGAGTTGTATGGGTATGCAATATTGAAGGCATATCGTCCAGAGGATCCTTTATTTTCCTCTGAAAAATTTCGTAAAGCATTAAAATACGGAATGGATATAAGCAAATTAAATAGAAGTTTTAATATAAACAGATTGCTAAAAGGAAATTCAAAATATCAAATGAATAAATATGCATATGGATATAATTCTCCGGCGTTTGAAGTTCCTTATATATTATTAACATTTTTATACGATGATAAATATAATAATGCAATAACTACTCAATTATTTGAGATTCAGAAAAAGCTCGTATATAACAAAAAAACTGGGAGATTAGATAGAAATAATTTTGATGATGAAACTCTAACTGCACGTTTATATGAATATATACGATACTTTGATATGATTGGAGAATAGTGTAATGGAACGAAAAAACAATTTAGCAAAAAATACTATATTATTGTCTTTAGGTACATTTTTAAATAAAGGACTAATGTTTGTAATGGTTCCTTTTTTTAGCCGTTGGCTATCAAGTGAGGATTATGGCACATTCGATGTGTTCACAACGTATGTATCACTTCTTATACCTTTTATAACCTTAGCCTCTAGTAATGCAGTATTCAGACTATCACAAGATGTAGATACAGATAAAGGAAAGAAAGTTTATATCTCCAATGGAGCTTTTATAATGATTGTTAATACTGTTGTCGCAACGATTATCTTATTATTATGGAAGAGTTTTGTTGGATTTGACTATTTTCTTCCGTTTTGGTTTTTACTTGTAGGAGAGGTATTTGATAATTATTTCCAAGGTTATCTAAGAGCGATAAAAAAATTATCAATTTATGCAATTAGTAAAAGTGTAGGAACAGTACTTACTTCTACTTTAGTTACAATTTTTGTTTATTTTATGGATTTGGGGTTGGCAGGTATTCTTTATGGTTACGCGTTTGGATATATTGTTACAGATTTATTTATCGCGATTTTGACAAATTTAAAAAAGTATTTTAGTTTAAAATATTTTTCTATAAAAGGTATAAAAGAATTAATTGGGTATTCTTATGCTCTAATTCCAAATGATGTTTCATGGTGGATAATAAACGTTTCTGATCGGTCGATAATTAATTTTTTTCTTGGGGCAGCTGCCAATGGTGTCTATGCCATAGCATGCAAAGTGCCTAATATTTGTTCGGCAGTATTCGGTATGTTCAATATATCATGGCAGGAAACTGCAACAGAGATGATAACAGACAATCAAAGAAATAAGTATTTTCAGGAAATATATAGAAAGATGGTTAGCATACTAATATCTTTGTGTGGGGGGATGTTGTGTTGTAATTTTATTTTGTTCGATTTCATTTTTGATGTTAAATACTCTGACGCAAGATACTATGCTCCTATTTTGGTTACATCCATTGTTTTCTCATCTCTTTCTCAGTATTTTGGTGGAATTCAGATTAGTTTAAAACGGCCAAAAGAAAATGGAGTAACAACAATCTTAGGAGCTGTAGTTAATTTAGTAGTTCATTTGGCTTTGGTTAAGTTTGTCGGACTTTATGCTGCTGCTTTATCGACTATTGTAGCAAATATTGTTGTAATGTTTGTGAGAAAAGTTAAATTAAAAAAAGTAGTTTCAGTCAAATTGGAAAGAATTGAATATTTATATGTATTATTTTATATTTATTTTTTTATTTCGTGCTATATTGAAATAAACTATGTAATTAGTTCTATTAACTTGATGATTGCAATTGTTTTATTCATTATTATTAACAAAGACTTTTTAGAAAAATTTTTAAAAAGAATACGTCACAATTAAGACATGAAAATTATCTACACGATATGTTTTTGTTAAATAAAAAGGGAGAACTAAATGATGAAGATTATAAGTAAAATCATAGTGAATGTCATGACTGCTTTTTATCAGCCATTTTGTCTTCACTTTTAGCAGATTTTTTCATGTTTTCTTATCATTTATAGAAAATATTTATTGTGGTATTTAATTACATAGAGCAAAAGGCCGTAGAATTAAATTATGTAAATAAAAATATCCGTCATACTATTTTGGTATGACGGATATTTTTATATGTTTAGATATTTAAATCATCTGATTATGAAAACTTAAAACAGCTTACTTCCTGAAGATTATTTTAATTTGTTTTGTACAAATGTTCTTAATTCATCTCTTCCAATAACTGTCTTATGAAGTACTTCTCTTTTATCAATTCCCTTAATAGGTGCAGGAATTGATACACCGCTTACCTTTTCAAGTGCGTCAAGGGCTGCAAAAGGTTCAATGTCATCATATTTGCTGTCTATAGCTCTCAAAACATCTTTTGCAAATTTATAAGGACTTGCAGTTGATACTATAACATTAGGAGTTGTATCCTTTGTTTCTGCGGCATATTTATCATATGATGCCTTTGCAACTGCTGTATGAGTATCCATAACATATTTATTTTCTTCAAATTCCTTCTTTATTGCATTAAATGTTTCTGCAACAGTAGCATATTCTCCTGCAAATTCATCTTCAATCTTAAAGTCATAACTTCCCTTTGTATTAAGGTCAGTCATCATATTCTTAGTAGCCTCGGCAGACTTGCTTAAATGATAGAGAAGTCTTTCAAGGTTTGAAGATATGAGAATATCCATTGAAGGAGATACTGTTACCATAAACTCTCTGTCTTTAATTGTATATACTCCAGTTTTGAAGAAATCATATAATACTTTGTTGTCATTTGATGCACATATAAGTTTGTTTACAGGAAGTCCCATTTTCTTTGCGTAATAACCTGCAAGAATGTCACCGAAATTACCTGTAGGAACAGTAAAGTTAAGCATATCGCCCATATTTATTTTTTCTGAATTTACCATTTGTGCATAAGCATAGAAATAGTAAACAATTTGCGGAGCGAGTCTGCCTATGTTGATAGAGTTTGCTGAAGAGAAAACATATCCCTTGCTCTTAAGTTCCTCTTTAAGTTCCTTGTCTGTAAATATCTTCTTAACTGCTGTCTGGGCATCGTCAAAGTTACCCTTTATACCCACAACGCAAGTGTTTTTGCCGGTCTGAGTAACCATCTGTGCCTTCTGTACGGGAGATACACCGTCTTCAGGGAAGAAAACAATAATCTGTGTACCATCTACATCGGCAAAGCCTTCTAATGCAGCCTTTCCTGTGTCGCCTGAAGTAGCTGTTAATATAACAATTTCTTCATTGACACCGTTTTTCATTGCAGCTGTTTTTAAAAGATATGGAAGAATAGAAAGTGCCATATCCTTAAAGGCAATTGTTCTGCCGTGGAAAAGCTCAAGGAAATTATCATTTCCTGCAGAAACAACAGGAGCAATAAGCTTTGTGTCAAATTTTTCATCATAAGCTGAGTTAATGCAGTATCTTAATTCTTCTTCTGTATAATCAGCGAGTATAAGCTTTAATACCTGATAGGCAAGCTCCTGATAAGTGTATTTTGTAATGTCTTCAAGAGGGAAGTCAATTGAAGGCATTGTCTCCGGAACATAAAGTCCTCCGTCATCTGCAATACCCTTTACAATTGCCTGACTTGCTGTTACCAGGTTTTTGTCACCTCTTGTACTTTTAAACATAATATTCATATTAATTACCTCATTTAATAAATTATTCCAACAGGGATTATAATAAGTAATTTTATAATATTTTTACTGCTTTGTCAATTTATTTAACTGAATTATATTAAATATAATGCTTAAAAAATATTGAGTATTTAACTATGTAACTTTAACTATATAATAATATAAAAAATATTTGATAAAAATATAACTTTTTGATTATTATTTCGTATAATTTACTTGTAAATGTTTTTTTATATTGTTATAATATATATAATAGTATATAAATTTGTCGCAAGGAGGT
>CAZGIC010000067.1:0-12856 GCA_964526435.1 uncultured Lachnospiraceae bacterium
TGTAAATTTTTTTGTTAAAATTAGATATTTGTATTTAATTATTTGCTTTGTTATTTTAATCAAATGTGGTATAATCATAATAATAAGTTATACGGAGGATATAAAATGCTTAAGGAAATATTGCTGCAGGTTGAAAAGCCTGCAAGATATATCGGAAATGAAATAAATATGGTGAAGAAAAATCCGAATGATGTTGATACAAGAATTGCATTCTGTTTTCCTGATGTATATGAGGTGGGAATGAGTCATTTGGGATTACAGATATTATACTATTTTTTTAACAGGAGAGAGGATACATACTGTGAAAGGTGTTTTGCACCATGGCATGATATGGAAGAAAAAATGAGGGAAAACAATATTCCTCTTTTTGCCCTTGAAACAGGGGATCCTCTTAAGGATTTTGATTTTATTGCTTTTACTTTACAGTATGAAATGAGCTATACAAATATTTTGAATATGCTTGACCTTGCAGGAGTACCTATATGGTCGGCAGAAAGAGGAGAAGATGATCCGATTGTGATTGCAGGTGGTCCTTGTGCATACAATCCGGAACCTTTGGCTGATATAATAGATGTATTCTATATAGGTGAGGGCGAAGTCAGCTATGATGAATTTCTTGACTTATACAGGGATATGAAAAAGGAAGGCTGTACAAAGTCAGAATTCCTTGAAAAATGTCTTAAAATTGAGGGTATATATGTGCCGAAATTTTATGATGTGAAATATAAGGAAAACGGTGAAATTGAATCATTTGTGTCTAATCATCCCGATGCACCAAAGACAATTAAAAAAGTAATCGTTAAGGATATGGATACTGCATTTTATCCTGAAAAACAGCTTGTACCTCTTATTGAAACTGTACACGACAGAGTTACCCTTGAGGTTTTCAGAGGATGTATAAGAGGCTGCAGATTTTGTCAGGCAGGATATGTATACAGACCTGTAAGAGAAAAAAGCTGTGACAAACTTTTGGGACTTGCAGATTCTCTTATTAAAAATTCAGGACATGAGGAAATAAGTCTTACAAGCCTTTCAACAGGTGACTACAGGAGCTTTTCTGAGCTGGCAAACGGACTTATTGACAAGTATGCAAAGGACAGTGTAAGTATATCACTGCCTTCTTTGAGAATAGATGCATTCTCACTTGAACTTATGGAAAAGGTACAAGCTGTGAGAAAATCCGGGCTTACATTTGCTCCTGAGGCAGGCACACAAAGACTCAGAGATGTTATAAACAAGGGTATTACAGAAGAGGAAATATTAAATGGCTGTGCTCTTGCTTTTTCCGGCGGCTGGTCAAGGGTCAAGCTGTATTTTATGGTAGGTCTGCCTACTGAAACAGATGATGATTTAATGGGAATTGTAAAACTTTCAAATGCAATAGTTGAGAAATTTTTTGAAATACCTAAGGAAGAGAGAAAGGGCAGACCCATTTCAGTTACGGTAAGTTCTGCCTGTTTTGTGCCTAAGCCATTTACTCCTTTTCAGTGGACTGCCCAGTCAACTGTTGAGGAATTTATGAGAAAACAGAAATTTGTAAAGACAAGTATGACAAGAAAACAGGTAAAGTATAATTATCATGAGCCTGAATTAAGCTCTCTTGAAGGTGTTATTGCAAGAGGTGACAGAAGAGTGGGACAGGTGTTATACAGAGCATGGGAACTTGGTGCCAAATTTGACAGCTGGAATGAACTTTTTAAATATGATGTCTGGATGCAGGCTTTTAATGATACGGGAATTTCAAAAGAATTCTATGCTAACAGAGAAAGAAGTTATGATGAAATACTGCCATGGGATCATATTTCAATTGGTGTAAGCAAGGATTTCTTTATTAAGGAAATGGAAAGGGCTAAGGCTGAAACAGTTACACCTAACTGCAGAAAGCAGTGTTCAGGCTGCGGTGCTGCACAGTTTGGAGGAGGTGTCTGCTTTGAATAGCGGAGAGGTAGTAAACAATAATATAAAATACAGAATTGAGTTTTCAAAAACAGACAGAATGATATATATTGGTCATCTGGATTTATTGCAGCTTTTTCAAAGAACATTTAAAAAGTCCGGTATACCAATAGGATATTCATGGGGATTTAATCCTCATCAGCTTACAATATTTGCTGTACCCCTTGCACTTGGTGTAAGCAGTGCAGGTGAGGTGCTTGATATACAGCTTACGGAAAAAATGGATTGCAATGAAATAAAGGAAAGGCTTAACGGGAGTTTGCCTGACGGAATCAAAGTATTACAGGTTATAGAACTTGAGTTTAGTGCTAAAAGCTGTGCTTCTGCCGTTTCATATGCAGATTACTGTGTAACTCTTGATGATAAATATCCGGATATACAAAATGTTGTCAATGAAATGCTGGATGCGGAAGAAATAAACATTGAAAGAACAACTAAAAAGAAAACAAAGACTGTAAATATAAGACCCCTTATAAAGAGTATTGCTGTTGATAATGATGGTGAGAAAACAGAAATCTATGCTAATATTGCAACAGGAAGCCAGGGTAATCTTAAAATCGATGTTTTGCTTGAGTATATTTTTGAAAAAATGGGGCAAGAATTCAGATTTGAGAGAACCGATATATTAAGAGGTACACTATATGCCGATAACAAAGGAGAGTTGCTGCCTTTATGTCTGGAAGAAGAATTTATGTAGACTGTTATTCACCTTATTACAGAGCTGCACTTACTGAAAATGGAAAACTGACTGAACTTGTGTTTCAGGACAAAGAAGAAAAAGCGTGTACCGGAGATATTTATACAGGCAGAGTTGATAAAATTCTGCCTTCAAAATTTGCTTTTATAAATATTGGGGAGGATGAGCCGGTTTTTTTGCAGCTTAATGACAGTGCTGAAATTGAAAATACAAAGGGAATTAAACAGGGACAGGAAATACTGATACAAATTACAAGAGAGGCTGTTGACGAAAAACGTGCTGCAGCAACCACAAATATAAGCAGGGCAGGTAAATACTGTGTTGTTGTAAAAGATAAAGGAAAAACAGGAATATCAAAAAAAATTACAGACAGTGATTTGCGGGAAAGACTTAAAAATATAGCAGACGAAAACACAAAAGAAGATTACAGCGTTGTAATAAGGACAGGAGCAAAAGATGCCTGTGAAAATGATATTAAAGAAGAAATAATATCACTTACAAGAGAACTTGAAGAAATTGAAATGAAGGGGAAATACACAAAGGCACCAGCGATAATTTACAAGGAAGTAAGCCCTCTAAACAGAATTATAAGAGATATTGCTGATGATGAATGTGTCATTGTTGTAAATAATGGTAAGCAATCTGAAACTCTTGATGTTAAAAAAGAAAATGTTGAGATTTATGAGGGTGATATTCCGATATTTATAAATTATGGCATAGAAAATCAGATAGAAAAGCTTTTTCACAGAAAAATATGGCTTGACAGCGGTGGATACATTGTTATTGATGAAACAGAGGCAATGAATGTTATAGATGTCAACAGCGGAAAGTCTGTAAAGGTAAAGGATATACTTAAAATAAACAAAGAGGCTGCTGTTGAAGCTGCAAGACAGATAAGGCTTAGAAATCTTAACGGAATGATAATAATAGATTTCATAAATATGAAGGGTAAAGAAAGTTATAATGAGCTTTACAGAGTTCTTAAAAATGAACTGTTAAAGGACAGGGTAAGTACTCACATTGTGGGAATGACAGAACTTGGACTTATGCAGATAACAAGGGAGAAAAAAAGAAAGCCTTTAAGCAGGTATATTTATCACAAATGTTCTATGTGTGACGGGCTGGGAAGAGTGAAGGATATTTCATATATAGCTGACAGCATAAATAATGATATAATAAATATAGTTTCTTCAACTATCTATAATAATATAAAGCTGTATTCAAATGCTAAAGTTATTGAAAGTTTAGAGAAGGGTAAAAAGCTTATTGAAGAAAAATATAAGTGTAAAATTGAGCTTAACACAATTGTAACGTCAAGATTTGATTATTATGAAATAGAAAAGACGGTGCTTAAGTAATATGTGTGTATATGGAGGAGAAAAATATGGCAGCAAAAAAGAGTATAGTTATAATATTTGCTTTGTTTATAATTATGATATTTAACGGGCATGTGTATGGAAGTGAAATGTTTGACAAAATTGTTTCTCTTGAAGAAAATGATTTGAAAAGAGAAAATATTTTCAGAAGAATAGTAGAAGAAGAAAAGAAAAAGATGGCAGGTGTAATGCTGTTTTCCTATGAATCTTTGGACGATATTATTGATATGAAATCAGTTTATGTTGATGACAGCAATAATGTAAGAGCTTTATTTTTTGAATACAGCGGAAAAGAGTATTCTGATAATGTTGAAATAGACATTGACGGAAATAGATTTGAGGTTGCTCTTGAGCCTGACAGTAATGGATATGTTTACAGATATTTTGATGAGGATGTAGAACTTGCAAGCTCACAAGCTGTTGAAATACAGTTTTTCAAAGGCAGTGAAAGCAGCAGTAAAATTACTAAACAGACTGTTAAAATTGTTGAGGGAAAAACTGACCAATGGAGTGTTTCAGATGACGGTCACACTATTTTAGCTTATCTTGGAAATGACAGCAATGTTATTGTACCGAATTTTTATAATAATGAAATTATAACAGATATTGAAGGATATGCCGATGATGAAAATTGGTACAATATACTTTCTGATAATGAAAAAATAGATAGTTTTGAAAGTGTTGAAATTTCTGATGGAATATTGACAGTAGGAAATTATGCTTTTTGTGATATGAAAGAACTTGCAAGTGCAACACTTCCTGAAACTGCAGAGCTTATAGGCGGTGCAGTGTTTGCTGACAGTGGTCTTACAGGTAATGTTGAAATACCTGAAAATGTTAAGGAAATTTATGCCTATGCCTTTATGAATACAAATATTACGAGACTTACTTTAAATGCCAATCTTGAAAGGTTGTGTTCCTATGCCTTTTATAATTGTAAAAGCTTAGAGGGTGAAATAACTCTGCCGGATACTCTTTATTATATGGGTACCTGTGTGTTTTACGAATGCAGTGGTATTACCGGAGGGATAACTATTCCGGGAGGAGTTGAAGTAATCGGTGACGGTGCCTTTTATAACTGCAGCGGTCTTGACGGTGAATTAATATTGGAAGAAGGAGTAAAAGAAATAGGCACACTTGCTTTTGGAGCAGACGGTACAAATAAAATGAATTTTACATCTGTTGAATTGCCGACATCATTAAAAAAAATCGGTCCCTATGCTTTTCAGTACTGTACAGGCATAAAGTCAATTTCATTGCCTGAAGGCCTTGAGATAATAAGTGACGGGGCTTTTGACCATATGTCAGGACTGGAAGATGAAAAAATGATAATTCCTTCAACTGTTCATACAATAGGCGGTGATCTCGATGTTGAAGAAAATACAGGATATGGCGGACACGTGTTTTATGATATGGGTAAAAATGAAACATTTACCGCTTTTGAGGTTGCAGAAGGAAATGAATATTTTAAAGCTGTAGACGGTGTTTTATATTCAAATGATATGACAAGGATGCTTGCTTATCCGAGAGGTAAGAGAGATACAGTATTTGAAATACCTGAAGGCGTTACACAGATAGATGAAATGGCTTTTTCAAGGGCTTGTTATTTAAAAAAGGTCATACTGCCTGACAGCTATGTTATTACTGATGATTTACCTGAAAATATATTAAATCAGGATGGAAACAGTCTTTCAGTTGCTCTTTATGTGTATACCTCCGTCAATGAAATAGGAGTTAAAGACAGTAATGTGAATTATACAACTGTTGACGGCATACTCTATTCAAAAAATATGACATGTTTGTACTATATTCCAAACCAATACAGCGGAGATGTTAATATTCCTGAGGGAGTTAAAAAGATTGAGAAGGGCTGTATGTTTGCAGCGGGAAAGTCAAATACAAAATGGGACAATATTTATATACCGTCTACTATGGTATATATGGACAATAATACCATTGAGTTTTTGAATGAGTATTTTAAGGGTTATGTTATTATGGAAGACAGTATTTATTATAAATTTAACGAGGACAATGAAATAGAGGAAATTCCCTATACTTATGGTGATGTAAATATGGACGGGAAAATTGATGATGCCGATAACGCTCTGATACTAAAATATATTTCAGGTATGTTGAATAAGAATGTGCTGTTTAATGAAAAAGCTGCAAATGTTAATATGGACAGCTATATTGATTTGATCGATGTAATATTAAACTTTAGTCAGTATTAAAATAAATTGTAACTGCATTTTAGTATTTATGTAAATTTAATTATTTTACTTATAATAAAAATTAAATAACTTAAATAAAATAATTGTAATAATTTTTATTTTATGTTATTATGTAAGGTAAGAAATAATTTAACAGGAGATTAAGAATGAAAGTAGGTTATTTGGGACCAAGGGGAACATTTAGTGAACAGGCTGCACGTATGCTGGCAGAAGGTAATGAGCTTATACCGTACGGAAGTTTTCTTGATGAGCTTAAGGCAGTGGCAGCGGGGGAAATTGATGAAGCCGTTGTACCAATTGAAAATTCTATTGAGGGTATAGTGAATGCAACAGTTGACAGCCTTGCCTTTGATGTGGATCTGTATATACATGAAATTTTAATTATGCCTATAGAGCAGTGTCTTATAGCCAAAAAAGGTATGTGTATTTCAGATATAAAGAAAGTTATGTCACATCCTCATGCAATACCTCAGTGTAAAAACTTTATAAACAAAAAGCTTAAGAATGCGGTTACAGAAACAAAGTCTTCCACAGCAGGAGCTATAAAGACTGTTGCTGAAAGCAATGAAGCTGTTGCCGGTATTGGAGCTAAATGTGCTGCTGAGCTTTATGGACTTGATGTGCTGGCAGAGGGGATACAGGATACAAATGATAACTTTACTGAATTTGCAAGAGTATCAAGGAAGAAATCACTTGAATATTTAAACGGGAATAAGGTCACAATGTGTTTTTCAACCCTTGACGAGCCGGGAGCTCTTCTCAAGCTTCTTAATATATTTTCGGTATATGATATAAATATGTCTAAGATTTTTTCAAGACCTATGAGAAATAAACCTCTTGAGTACATATTTATAATAGACCTTGATGTTGACAACAACAGAGAAGATATTATTAATGCAATAGAGCTGCTTAAAAGAAAAACTACTTTTTGTAAAAATCTGGGATGTTACAGCATAAAGGACAAGAGATTAAAAAAATAATTGTGCTGTAAATTTTGATAGTAGAGGAGAGATGTTATGAAAGGAAGTATATCGATTCCCTTTCCCTATGTAAAGCTTGATAAAGAACTGAATATTATTGATCATAACTCCTTATATAAGGAATGGATCAAAGGCTTGAAGGGTATCAAAACAATATTTCAGCTTATGTCTGATTTTAATGTTGACAAGAAGAAACAAATGACATGTGTTAACGGCAAATATTATGACCTTTATACAAATCCTGATGGTGATGGGTTTAACGTGATTTTTATTGAAAATCCATATGTTAATAATAAGGGTTATGCCAATTCAAACATACTTGTAGGGCTTCTCCTTGTAGACAACAGTCTTGAAATCCAGGAAACAATGGACGAAATAAGGTTTCCGCATTTCAGTGCCATAATTGAGAGAAAAATAAATGATTATTTTAACAATATGGGCGGACTTGTAAAAAAGATAGAAGGACATAAATATCTCTTTATTCTCAATAGAGAAATGCTTAAAAATCTTAAAGAGGACAAGTTTTCTATTAAAGAACAGATTGGAAAAATTGAAATGGGTAATGATTTGCCTGCAACTCTCAGTATTGGTATAGGTATGAACGGAAGTACAGTAAATGAAGATATGGCATTTGCAAGAGCTGCCCTTGATCTTGCTATGGGCAGAGGCGGAAATCAGATAGTTATTAAGGAATCTGAAGACACATATCAGTTTATAGGCGGTGACGGTAAGGAAGTCAGTCAGAATTCTAAAGTAAGGGCAAGAGTAAAGGCTTACGGACTTGTTGAGCTTATATTATCTGCAAGCGATGTTATAATAATGGGACATAAAAATCCTGATTTAGACAGTCTTGGATCTGCTGCAGGTGTTTTTGCAATTGCAAATTTTTATGATAAAAAGTGTCGTATTGTATTAAATCAGGTGACAAGCAGTATTAAGGCTCTTTATGAAAGGCTTTGTGATGACGGAAGATATGAAAATGTGTTTATAAACAGCGAAGAAGCTATTAAAATTGTAAAAAAACGTACGCTTCTTATTGTAGTTGATACTCACAGACCATTTCTTACAGAGTGCCCGGAGCTTCTGGATAAAATAAAAAACATTGTGGTAATTGATCATCACAGAAAGGCGGCAGGAGCAATTGACAATTGTGCCCTTGTATATCAGGAAGCATATGCTTCTTCTGTATCTGAAATGATTACAGAAATGCTTATGTATATTAAAGGCATAAGATTAAGCAAAGCTGAAATTGAAGGTCTTATGGCAGGAATTACTGTTGATACAAAAAACTTTGCATTTAAGACAGGTATAAAGACATTTGAGGCTGCTGCTTATCTTAAGAAAAACGGTGCAGATTCAATATCTGTAAGAAGGCTGTTTAAAAATTCATTTGATGAATATCTTGCACGTTCAGAGGTTGTCAGAAATGCAGAAATTATTTATGATAATATGGCAATCTCTACTTTAAGTGATAAGATAATTGTGGATAATCCTACAGTTCTTATTGCACAGGCAGCTGACGAACTCCTGAATTTGCAGGGGATTGAAGTAAGTTATGTTTTGTGCGAAGCGGGAGGAAAAGTACACATAAGTTCAAGAAGCCTTGGAAAGGTTAATGTGCAGAAACTGATGGAAATGCTTGGCGGCGGCGGTCACCAGGCAGGTGCTGCTGCACAGCTTGAAGGGGTAACAATGGACGAAGCAATAAATATGCTTAAGGAAAAAATTGAAATATATTTGAAGGAGAAAGATTAAGTATGAAGGTTATACTTTTACAGGATATTAAAGGCGTTGGAAAAAAAGATCAGATTATTAATGCAAGTGACGGATATGCAAAAAATTTCCTCATTCCAAAGAAAATGGCTGTTGAAGCTACAAAGGTAAATCTTAACAGACTTGAAAAGCAGCATGCCGATGCAGCAGCAAAGGCACAGGCTGAACTTGAAGAGGCTCAGAAACTCGGAAAGGAAATTGAGGAAAAAACTATAAAGATTAGTGTTAAGGTGGGCAACAACGGAAAACTTTTTGGAGCTGTTACTAATAAAGAAATTGCATCTGCTTTAAAGGAACAGTTTAATATTGATATTGACAAAAAGAAAATAGTTGTTGAACCAATCAAGGCTGTAGGTAATTCTGAGGCAGTAATTAAACTCCATCCTCAGGTAACGGCTAAACTTAAAATTTCAGTATCTGAATTGTAATTGTAGTATAAGAAGGGTTATTTTACAATGGCTGAAAATAAAAATGAAAATTCCTATGTAAACCGAATACCGCCTCATGACAATGATGCCGAACAAATGGTTCTTGCATGTATGCTTTATCCTGATGATGATGGAGTGAGGGTGGCGGCTGAAAATTTAATTTCTGATGATTTTTACAGCCCGGCACATAGAATAATATTTAATGCTTTTATAGATCTGTATAACAATAATAAACCTGTTGATTTTGTTATGGCAAAGGACAAGCTTGAATCCCTTGGATTTCTTGAACAGGTTGGGGGAATTGAGTACCTTGTAAATTTAAGCGGACTTGCGGCAACTACTGCTAAAACAAAGTTTTATGTGGATATTGTTAAGCAAAAAGCCATATTTAGAAAGCTTATTAAAGTAAGTGACAACATTGCTGAAAGCAGTTATGAGGGCAGTGAAGACGCTGATGCGGTAATTGCCAAAGCAGAGCAGGATATACTTGAAGTATCTCAGAATATGAACAGCAATGACTTTGTTTCTATGGATAAAGTTATGGCTGAGGTTATAGAAAACATTGACAGAGTTACAAGATCAAACAGCAATATTACAGGTATTGAAACAGGCTTTAAGGACTTTGACAGGCTTACTGCAGGATTGCAGAATTCAGATCTTATACTTATAGCAGGAAGACCTTCAATGGGAAAAACTGCGTTTGCTCTTAATATTGCTCAGTATGCAGCAGTTGAAAAAAGAGTACCTGTTGCCATATTCAGCCTGGAAATGTCAAAGGCACAGCTTGGCAACAGAATGCTTTCTGCACAGGCTCTTGTTGATTCATCTAAGCTGAGAGTCGGGAACCTTACACCTGAGGAATTTGATGCAATAGCTATGGCTATGGGTACCCTTTCTGCGGCTCCTATTGAAATATATGATATTCCTGGAATAAATCCTATAAGCATGCGTGAAAAATGCAGAAAACTTAAAGTTGAAAAAGGTCTTGGACTTATTGTTATTGATTATCTTCAGCTTATGGAGGGTACGGGCAACAGAAATGAATCCGATCAGCAGAGAGTTTCCTACATATCACGTTCTCTGAAAGGAATAGCAAGGGAACTTAATGTACCGGTTATTGCTCTTTCACAGCTTTCAAGAGGTCCTGAAGGCAGAACCGATCACAGACCTATGATGTCCGACCTGAGAGAATCCGGGGCAATTGAGCAGGATGCCGATGTTGTATGTCTGTTATTCAGAGAGGAATACTATAAAAAAGATGATCCTGAAGTTAAGAATAAGGGCGAAGTTATAGTGGCGAAAAACAGAAATGGTTCAACGGCTACTGTAAACCTTATATGGAGGGGTCAGTTTACAAGATTTGACAATATGATTGATAATGAAGATGGATTTATACCGGATATTCCATCTGATATGGTTGAATAAAAGACTCTTTACATAGGCAAAAACGCTTATGCAAAGAGTCTTTGTATATATTGGTGAATTGAGTGGTTCAAGAATTTTAACATAAAATTTAAAAAAATCAACAATTTCTGTAAAAAAATTCTTGACAAGAGCTTATTTGTGTAGTAAAATATTTTTGTTTGAGAATATCGACTGTATGTGTTAGCCCCGCATCAGTTTGATTGTATATAGTCAGGACTCTTTTTCGGACATTTGAGAGAATTGGCAAACTGTGACTGCACTTATGTGCAATGATAGAAAATATGTTTATTAATTTTCGGAAGGAGATTTTCTAATGAGAACAACATTTATAGCTAAAACAGCTGAAATAGAAAGAAAATGGTATGTTGTTGATGCTGAAGGTCAGACTCTTGGTCGTCTTGCATCTCAGGTTGCCGCAGTTCTTAGAGGCAAGAACAAGCCTATTTATACACCTCATCTTGATACAGGTGATTATGTAATTATTATCAATGCTGATAAAATTGCTGTTACAGGTAAGAAGTTAGATCAGAAACTTTACAGAAAGCATTCTGAATATACAGGTGGTTTCAAGGAAACTACTTTAAAGGAAATGATGAATAAAAAACCTGAGGAAGTTATCAGACATGCTGTTAAGGGTATGCTTCCTAAGAATACTCTTGGTAAGAATATGTTAAAGAAGTTACACGTTTATGCCGGTGCAGAGCACAATCACGAAGCTCAGAAGCCTGAAGCATTAGAGATTAAGTACTAATAAGGAGGTTCTATCATGGCAGAGGCTAGATATTATGGTACAGGTAGAAGAAAGAGCTCTGTAGCAAGAGTTTACTTAGTTCCGGGTACAGGTAAGATTACTATTAATAAAAAGGATATAGAAGATTATTTTGGTCTTGAAACATTAAAGCTTATTGTAAGACAGCCATTAGAGGCAACTGGTACTGTTGGTAAGTTTGACATTTTAGTTAATGTTCACGGCGGTGGTACTACTGGTCAGGCTGGTGCTATAAGACATGGTATTTCAAGAGCTTTAGTTGAAGCAGATGCTGATTTTAGAACTCCTTTAAAGAAGGCTGGTTTCTTAACAAGAGATCCAAGAATGAAGGAAAGAAAGAAGTACGGCTTAAAGGCTGCAAGAAGAGCTCCACAGTTCTCAAAGAGATAATTATGTTTGCAATGCAAAACCTCGGAAATGGCTTGTTTCCGAGGTTTTTATTTGCGTAAGAATGTAAATCCTTTTATGGTCCTGTGGGCAATCCTCTGTTTGTAGAATTGCTTCATAAAAGATATGTGGAATTTAAGGGACTTGAACTAATAGCTATAGAAATGAATTATACATACAATCATATAAGGCATATGCATGGGCGGGCATTAGAAAATTTAGTGAAGAAATATAAAGAAAGCACACAAAAGCATATTAATATATGGTATAATGGTAATATGAAAATATGGATTAAAGTTTTAAGCATTAATTTCTTCTTTCGATTTGGCAGGAGTCCCTATTCAGGGGCTGTTTTGCTTAATGAAATGTTTATAAATGACGGTGACTGATATGAGAAAAGGTAAGGCTATTTAAGCCTTGCCTCAACATCAGATTTAAGAAACAAAGTAATATAATTAATCTTCTTAATCGGGATCAGCTTATTTTCCTTTACAAGTTGATTGATATACTGACGGGAGCAGCCTAAAATTTCGGCAGCTTCGCCTGTTGATATAATATTTTCGGATATAAATTGCTTTATTTCTTCGCTGGTGTTAAACTGATACATATTACTGCTCCTTTGACTTTTTTATTACTTTAATCAATGCGACAATGGCTATTATTAAAGCAATAACAGATATTATTAATGAAATATATTGCATAAATTCGATAATTGAGTTATAATAATATTGCAATCATGAAAGGGCGAGGGCTTTCGCCCTCATTAAGGTTATTTGCTCAGCTTATAAGCTATAACTGCTGTAACCAGTGCGATGATTGCGGTTATTAGATTTA
>CAZGIC010000068.1:0-9792 GCA_964526435.1 uncultured Lachnospiraceae bacterium
TAAATGAATATATCTTCAAGGCTCATACCTATCTGTTCCACAAGTTCGGCACCTTTAGAGTATAATATATCCTTTATTTCATCAGTGTTTTTATCTGCGATTATGTAGTATATACTTCCGATCTGCTCAATGTTTAAAATATTATCAATATCGGAAAGGTCGGCAGGTTCTTTGAATACAGCCTGATATTTTACAACTTCCTGTTTTATTTCATCAATGCTGTTCTGATACAATATACTGCCGTTTTGTATAATAGTAATATTGTCGCAGAGCATTTCAAGCTCTCTTAAATGATGAGAGGATATTACTATTGTACAGTTGTATTCTGTAACCTCTGAAATAAGAAGATCCATTACCTGTTTTTTGGCTATGGCATCAAGTCCGCTTGTAGGCTCGTCAAGAACAAGTATATCAGGGTGAAGGCTCAGATTAAGCATAAGGGCAAGCCGCATCTGCATACCTTTTGAAAGCTGTTTTACTTTTCTTTCGGGAGAAAGTCTGAATATTGAATTAAGTTCGTCAAATCTGTCTTCCTGAAATGTTTCATAAATTCCCTTATAAAAGTTTACCATATCCTTAATTTTGAAGTTAGGAAAGTAACTGTTGCTGTCTGCAACATAACCTATTCTGCTTTTTACTTTAGGGTTATCATAAACAGGCTCTCCGTCAACTGTTATGCTACCTTCGTCGCATTTGTATATGCCTGTTAAGCAGTGAATGAGGGTTGTTTTGCCTGCACCGTTTTCACCTATAAGCCCGTGTATGCTCCCCTTTGGGATTTCAATTGAAACATTGTCCAGGGCTTTAAATTTGTCATAATATTTTGTTACATTTTTAATACTTATCATTTTGTTACTCCTTTCCTTCCAGCTCTTTGAGCAGTGCCCCTACGGAATCTAAAATTTTATCATCGGATACGCCTTTTAATTTAAGTTCCGCAAGAACGGGGCGTATCTTTTGAATTTCTTTTTGTAAATCAAGAGATGTATTTGGCTCGTCAGCTATAAAGGTTCCTCTGCCTCTGACGGTTACAATGACACCCTGACGCTCAAGCTCCTGATATGCTTTTGAAATTGTGTTGGGATTAACTTCAAGCATTGTTGAAAGCTTTCGGACTGAGGGCAGGGGATCGCCTTTTTTGAAATATCCCTTTAAAATACATTCTTTTATCTGGTTTATTATTTGTTCGTAAATGGGTAGATTGCTTTTTAAGTCTATTTTGAGCATATATACACCTCCTTGTATTAATTGACTTAAGTGTATTATAACGCATAGTACACTGATTGTCAAGAGATGGTATAAATTTATTGAAATAATTTGTTATTTAATGTATAATCAAATTATAAGTACTATTTAATTAAAATCATTTAGAGAATATATTATAATGTCGGAATTTTTGCATTTTTTAAGGGAAGTGATTATGTGGTTGCACATATTAATGACATGGGTAATGAACAAACTGTTGAGGAGCATTGTGAAAATACGGCAAAGATGTGTTATAAAGAAGGGGAAAGAATAGGGGCAGGTAATGTGTGTTATGAAGCAGGGCTGCTTCATGATTTGGGAAAAAATAAAGAAGAATTTGATACATATATTAGAAAATCCATATGTGGAAATAGTAATGTGAAACGGGGAGAAATTGATCATTCAACTGCAGGGGGGCAGTTTATATTTAAAAATTTCCGTAAAAAAGACAGATTAACTGCAGAGCTTATTGCAAATGCGATTTTTTCCCATCACGGCATAAGAGATATTATTGATGAAAACGGAAATGAAGTGTTTCTTGCAAGAACAGAAAAAGAAAATATACAGTACGATGAAGTTATTGAAAACAGCAGGGAGCTTATTGAAAAAAATACTCCTGAAAATATATTCAGGCGTGCATGCAGTGAAGTTAAAGATATAAAATCTAAAATTACAGATGTATGTAATAAATCAGGAAATGGCATGGAAGCGGCATATTTTATGCTGGGCTGTCTGCAAAGATTTATAACATCTGTACTTATTGATGCTGACAGAATTGATACTGCTGAATTTATGACAGGAATGAAATTTAATGAAAATAATGATTGTCAGAAAATTTGGGAGATTTATGAAAAAAGGCTTAATCAAAGACTTGAAAAATTTAAGGACGATAATAAGATTTCAAGACTTAGAAAGCAAATGTCTGAAGAATGTTTTAGATTTGCAGATAAAGAAGGAGGAATATACTGTCTGCCTGTACCTACAGGCGGGGGAAAAACTCTTGCAAGCCTGAGATATGCTATTGCACATTGCAGAAAATTTAATAAAAGAAGAATTATATACATTGCTCCCTATCTTTCAATTCTGGAGCAAAATGCCAAAGAAATAAAAGGAATTTTAAAGGACGATAAAAATATACTTGAACATCATTCAAATATTATAGTTGATAATGAGAATGAAAAAAATATTTATACATATCTTTCTGAAGGCTGGACAAGCCCTGTTATACTTACATCTATGGTAAGATTTCTTGAAACTTTGTTTTCTGCAGATACATTAAGTGTAAGAAGATTTAACAGACTTTCAGATTCTGTAATAATAATTGACGAAATTCAGAATCTGCCTGTAAAAGTTATAGATATGTTTAATGTAATGGCTAACTTTCTTGCCTATGTGTGCAATGCTGCAATAATACTCTGTTCTGCAACACAGCCGCTGCTTAATGAAGCTGATAAAAAAATATTATATGGTTCACCACAGAATATGATAAATATCAGTGATGAAATAACAGATGGGTTCAGACGTGTGAGAATAACAGACTGTACAAGAACAGAAAGTTATACAACAGAAGAACTTGCAGATTTTATAATTGAAAAAACAGACAGGACTATGCTTGTTATACTGAATACAAAAGGTGCTGTAAGAAAGTTATGTAATGAGCTTGAAAGTAGAAATACGGAGTATAAAATATATCAGCTGACTACATATATGTGTCCTCAGCACAGAAATGATGTTATTGATAAAATTAAGAAAGAAATTAATGAAGGTGAAAAACTTATATGTATAAGTACACAGCTAATTGAGGCAGGGGTTGATATATCTTTTGAAAATGTTACAAGATCAATTGCAGGTCTTGACAGCGTAATACAGGCTGCAGGAAGATGCAACAGACATGGACATGAGGAAATTAAGACGGTGTATATTATAAATTATACTGAAGAAAGACTTGGTTCTCTTGAAGATATTAAAAATGGTCAGATGTGTATGCGGTCAGTGCTTTTAAATTATAAAAATAATTACAGTAAACTGGGAATTGATTATTTGTTAAGTAAGGAAGCTATAGACGAGTATTATGAGAAGTATTTCAACAGTCGTTGTGAGGAAATGAAATATATAATAAATGATCCAGTTAATACCAATCTGTTCAGTCTGCTTTCGGACAATAAGAGCATAAAAGCAATAAGGAAAACAAAAAATGGTACACTGACGGCACAGTCCTATAAGCTTGCAGGGAATATATTTGAGGTGATCGACAGCAATACAATTGGTATTGTTGTACCCTATGGTGAGGGAAAAGAAAAAATTGAAAAGCTTATGAATACACAGGATATATCAGTTATTAAGGAATTGCTTAAAGAACTCCAGAGATATACAGTGAATTTATACAGAAGTGACAGGTATATAAATGAGCTTAAAGGCAGAAATGCTTTAATTTCCTGCTTTGATAACAGCGTGTATATACTTTCACCCGGTTTTTACAATGAAGATAAAGGTTTAAGCGGTGAACTTGAAAATTACATTTTTTAGAAAAAGGAGGTATAAATTTGGAAAAGGACAATATTTTTGAATTCAGAGTTTATGGAAGGTATGCTCTGTTTACGGATCCAATTACAAAAATAGGAGGAGAAAGGTTTAGCTATCAGATTCCCACTTACCAGGCATTAAAGGGGATCTGCGAATCTATATACTGGAAACCGACAATTATGCATTATATAGATGAGGTCAGAATAATGAATCCTATAATTACACAGCCCCAGGGAATAAGACCCATACATTATGTGGATGAAAAAAATGACTTATCTATATATACATATCTAAAGGATGTAGAGTATGAGGTGAAAGGGCACTTTGAATGGAATGAAAACCGCCCCGATCTTGCTAATGACAGAAATGAAAACAAGCACTATGATATAATGATGAGAATGATAGAAAGAGGGGGCAGGCGGGACATATTTCTGGGGACAAGAGAATGTCAGGGCTATGTTGAGCCTTGTAAGTTTGGGGAAAAGCCCGGATATTATGATAACACAGATATGTCCTTTGGCATAATGGTACATGGAATAACTTATCCTGATGAGGTTACGGATAAAAGCAAAAAAGGCATAATGTCTGTAAGATTGTGGGCTCCTGTAATGAAAAACGGAATAATTAAGTTTATAAGACCGGAGAAATGCAGTATTGTAAAAGATATAGGAAAGAGAAATATAAAAGAATTTAAAGAAGGAGAAAATTTCAGCGGATTAAGTGAGTTTGAGGGTGGTGGTATTTTGTGAGCTGGCTTGCAACGTTAAGTGAAACATATGACAATTGTATAAATGCCGTGGCTTCTCCGAACTATAAAGTTAAGCTTATGCCTGTGGCACACCTTACGGCAGAGGCACAGATAACCATATGTGTTGATATAAATGGTAATTTTTTAGGGGCAGAACCTGTTGAAAAGAATGATGCTACAACAATTATACCTGTAACTGAGGATTCTGCTACAAGGAGCAGTGGTGCTGCACCTAATCCTCTTTGCGATAAGCTTATATATATAGCAGGGGATTACAGTACTTATGTAAAAACCGATAAAAAAAGTGATAAAGTGTCTGAATATCATTCAGAGTATATGAAGCTTTTAAAGGAGTGGAACGATTCGGACTTTGCAACAGAAAAGGTAAGGGCAATATACACCTATTTATCAAAGGGCAGTGTTATTGAGGATTTGATAAAATCAAGAGTTTTAAAAACAAATGATAAGGGTTTTCTTGATGGAAGCAAGGTTAGAGGAACAAAGCAGAGTGACTGCTTTGTCAGATTTGCTGTGATTAAGCCTGAAGAAAATTATTATATTCCTGAAACATGGAAAGATAAAGAGCTTTTTGAAAGTTTTACAGCATTTAACAATACTCTTAATAATAACAGAAATATATGCTATGTTACAGGTCATGAAGACATAATATCATTAAAGCATCCTGCTAAAATAAGAAATACCGGAGATAAGGCAAAAATAATATCTTCAAATAATACAAAGAGCTTTGTATATAATGGCAGATTTGCTGAGGCTGAGGAGGCCGCTTCTGTTGGCTATGAGGTTTCTCAGAAAGCTCACAATGCTCTAAGGTGGCTGATAGGAAATCAGGGATATAAAAACGGAAGCAATACAATTGTAACGTGGAGTGTACAGGGGAAAGAGCTTCCTGAAATATTGGATGACTCTGAAAATATATTCGGAGATCTGCCGGAAGAAGAAAATATACCTGTAAATACAGGAGAACAGTTTGCGAAAAAAATAAACAATGCTATTGCAGGTTATAGCAAAAACTTTGATTTTAATGATAAAATCGTTATTATGTCTGTAGATACGGCAGACGGCTCACCAAATGGCAGACTTTCTATTAAGTATTATACTGAATTTATGCCATCAATATATTTTGAAAATATAGAGAAGTGGTACAATAAATGTTCTTGGGAAATTATAGGAGATAAGAAAAGAAAGACAGGTATTGTAACACCAAATCCAAAAGAAATTGCCATGGCAGTGTATGGTACAGAAAGAAATAAAGGAGTTGATGTTGACAGTAAAATACAAAAAGCTTGTATAGACAGAATTCTGCCATGTATTACAGAAGGCAGAAAATTTCCTGTGGATTTAGTAAGAGGAGTTGTAGAGAATGTTTCAAGGGCTATGGCTTTCAACAACTATAATCATAATAAATTAATTGGTATTACATGTGCAATAATTAAAGCACATTATAAGGATAAAGGAAAGGTGGTAACTATGGAATTAAATGATTGCAATGACAGAAGTTATTTATTCGGACGTTTGCTGGCTGTGGCTGATGTATTGGAGCAGCGGACCTTTGATTCTGAAAAGGAAAGAGAAACAAATGCTAAGAGATACTGGAGCGTATTTGTTAAAAAGCCTGCAAAGACATGGGCAATTATTACAGACAAATTGCGGCCATATATGAATAAGAATGCAGAATATATATCTTACTATAACAAGCTTTTTGAAGAAATACATGATAAGTTTAATTATGAAGATTTTAATGACAAAGAACTTGATGCCAAGTATCTGTTAGGTTACTGGTGCCAGAGAAAAGCTATGAACAGTAAAAATGAAGATGAAAGTGAGGACTAACAAATGAGTGAATTTACAAACAAAATAGATTTTTTATCAATAATTACTGTAACTAAGGCAAATCCTAATGGAGATCCTTTAAATGGCAACAGACCAAGAGAGGACTATAATGGATATGGTGAAATATCAGATGTTTGCATAAAAAGGAAAATAAGAAACAGGCTTCAGGATATGGGCGAAAGAATATTTGTGCAGTCTAATGACCGTTGTGATGACGGTGCAAAAAGTCTTAAGGACAGAACGGACAGTGTTGATGAACTTAAGAAATTTCAAAAAGAAAAGGATAATGTTAAGTATGCTGAGATTGCATGCAGTGAATGGATAGATGTGCGTGCTTTTGGTCAGGTATTTGCTTTTAGTTCAGGTAAAAAAGGAGACGGCGTATCTGTTGGTGTAAGAGGACCTGTGTCTGTACATCCTGCTGTAAGTGTTGTGCCTGTGGATATTTCAAGTATGCAGATTACAAAAAGTGTAAACAGTGAGCCTAACACAGGAAAATCATCTGATACAATGGGTATGAAACACAGAGTTGAATTTGGTGTTTATGTGTTAAAGGGAAGCATAAATCATCAGCTTGCCGAAAAGACAGGTTTTAGCGATGAAGATGCCGAAAAGATAAAAAAAGCTCTTGAAACTTTGTTTGAGAATGATGCATCAGCAGCAAGACCTGACGGCAGTATGGAAGTTAAAAGGCTGTACTGGTGGAAGCATAGCTGCCCTATGGGAAATTATTCATCAGCAAAAGTACATAACAGTGTAAAGGTAGTGCTTAAAGAAGGTGTGGATACGCCTAAGTCTTTTGAAGACTTTGAAATCAAATATACACCTCTTGATGGAATTGAATGTGAAATTATAGAAGGCAGATGATGATATATGTATAAAGAGGAGGAATATTTGCTGCTGTCGGGGTTACAGCATTTTGAGTTTTGTCAGAGACAGTGGGCTCTGATTCATATTGAACAGCAGTGGGCTGAAAATTTACATACTGTTGAGGGAAATATATTTCATGAAAAAGCCCATGACAAAGCATTTACAGAATCCAGAGGCGGTGTTATTATATCCAGAGGTATGCCTGTATTTTCTGCTGAACTAGGTGTTTGTGGTGAATGTGATGTTGTTGAATTTCATAAAAGTGAAAAGGGTATTGAGCTTTATGGAAAGAGTGGAAAATATCAGCCTTATCCTATAGAATATAAAAAGGGGAAGCCAAAGGAGGGCAGTGAAGATGTATTACAGCTTGTATGCCAGGCTATGTGTCTTGAGGAAATGCTTTGCTGTAATATTGATGTGGGATATTTGTATTATGGCGAAATAAGAAAAAGGGTTAAAGTAATGATAAGCAATGAATTAAGAAATCATGTTTGTGAGAATATTAATCTTATGCATCAATATTACAAAAGAAGATATACACCAAATACAAAGCCTGATAAAAGATGCAATGCCTGCTCAATAAAGGATATTTGTCTGCCGAAGAGAAATAAGTATAAGTCAGTTAGGGATTATATAAGTAAAAGTCTGGAGGGTGAACTGTGAAAAAATTGCTGAATACCCTTTACAACAATAATGAAAACAGGTATCTGGCTTTGGATGGGCTTAATGTTGTTGTACTGGAAGATAATAGTGAAATAGGAAGAGTCCCTCTTCATAATCTGGAAATGATAGTTACTGTTGGTTATACGGGTGTAAGTCCTGCCTTGATGGGAGCCTGTGCTGAAAATAACATTAATTTGTGTTTCCTGAAACCAAATGGAAATTTTCTGGCCAGAGTTACAGGAAGAACAAAAGGCAATGTTATTTTAAGAAAGACTCAATATCTTATTTCTGAAAATGATGAGGAAAGTCTTAAAATTGCAAGAAATTTTATAATTGGTAAAATATTTAATGCAAAGTGGGTAATTAAGAGAGCTAAAAGAGATTATTATTTGCGTTTAAACACTGAAAAGCTTTCTAAAATATCAGATATACTTTCAAATTCTATTAGTATGGTGCAGAACTGTAATGATAAAGATATGTTACGGGGTATTGAGGGTGAGGCTGCCGGTATTTATTTTTCTGTGTTTGATGATTTGATACTTCAGCAAAAGGAAGATTTTAAGTTTACAACAAGAAACAGGCGTCCGCCTCTTGACAATGTAAATGCATTGCTGTCACTTACTTATACAATGTTGACTAATATGTGTCAGGCGGCTTTGGAGGCAACGGGACTTGATCCTTATGTGGGATTTATGCATAGTGACAGACCAGGAAGAGCATCTCTTGCTTTGGATTTAATGGAAGAATTAAGAAGTGTTTTTGCAGACAGGTTTGTGCTTACACTTATTAATAAAAAAATGATTACAAGCAAAGATTTTACAAAAATGGAAAATGGTGCTGTATTTCTTACAGAAAATGGCAGAAAGAAGTTTTTTACAGCTCTGCAGAACAGAAAAAAAGAAACAATAACTCATCCATTCCTAAATGAAAAGGTAGAGTGGGGTGTTGTGCCTTATGTTCAGGCTTTGCTTCTTTCAAGATACATAAGAGGTGATATTGATGAATATCCGCCGTTTTTATGGAAGTAGGTGGTTGCAGTGTTAGTATTAATTACTTATGATGTTTCAACAGAAACTGCTGAGGGTAAAGCAAGGCTTAGGAAAGTTGCTAAACAATGTGTGAATTATGGCAGAAGAGTACAAAATTCTGTTTTTGAGTGTGAACTTGATGCTGCACAAGCAAGACAAGTGAAACATATTCTTGAGAAAATTATAAATACAGATGAGGATAGTCTGAGATTTTACTATTTGGGTAACAATTACAAAAATAAAGTAGAACATATTGGTGTGGAACATGGTTTTGACGTAAATGAACCCTTGGTGTTTTAGTGCGGATATAGATTAAACATATTTTTACATGGATATTCGCACTTTGATAATTGTATAAAATACACAATTTTTATTAGAAATTTTAGTAAATTTAATTTTAAAATTTTAGTGTTTTAATTAAAATTTGTTGTTTTTTGCTTTTTTGCAAACTGTTATAAAGTAATTTTTGTGATGGTTTGCAGTCACTCCCCGTGCGGGAGTGTGGATTGAAATTTCTTGCACCTATCATACTGTCACCTTTAGCTTTGTCACTCCCCGTGCGGGAGTGTGGATTGAAATACAGAACTACAGAAATTATATTCCGTTTGCGCAGGTCACTCCCCGTGCGGGAGTGTGGATTGAAATACCTGTTGCAGTGTCTGTTACTGAGATATTAGGTCACTCCCCGTGCGGGAGTGTGGATTGAAATAAAGTGCCACTTGCGGAAGCAGGCAAGAATACAAGTCACTCCCCGTGCGGGAGTGTGGATTGAAATATTAAAAACACTCTATAAACAGTACGAGGGCAACGTCACTCCCCGTGCGGGAGTGTGGATTGAAATCGAAAATTTACAGAATTTAAGAG
>CAZGIC010000068.1:9892-12831 GCA_964526435.1 uncultured Lachnospiraceae bacterium
AGAATTTAAGAGATGAAGTTGAGGTCACTCCCCGTGCGGGAGTGTGGATTGAAATTTGTCGCTCCCCAAGGAGAGCCTGTGATGCTATCCGTCACTCCCCGTGCGGGAGTGTGGATTGAAATTGTATTACAGAATTGCAGAGTAAGTTGAAAGTCACTCCCCGTGCGGGAGTGTGGATTGAAATACTTTCCACCCGATTTATTTCTTCTGTAAGCGCGTCACTCCCCGTGCGGGAGTGTGGATTGAAATTTGCCAAAGATTGGCAGGACAATTTGGATTATACGTCACTCCCCGTGCGGGAGTGTGGATTGAAATAGCAAAGGCTTGGTCATGCTGACATATCAACTACGTCACTCCCCGTGCGGGAGTGTGGATTGAAATCTTGTACCTGCTTCCATCCCCTTTTAAATTATGCGTCACTCCCCGTGCGGGAGTGTGGATTGAAATACATTTTAATCAACAGCAATATGAATCTTGCTCAGGTCACTCCCCGTGCGGGAGTGTGGATTGAAATTGTATTACAGAATTGCAGAGTAAGTTGAAAGTCACTCCCCGTGTGGGAGTGTGGATTGAAATTGCACTATAGCAAAGTTATTTTCTGACCATATAAGGTCACTCCCCGTGTGGGAGTGTGGATTGAAATTCGGGTCTATCGATTGTAATTGTGTAGCTTGTTGTCACTCCCCGTGCGGGAGTGTGGATTGAAATCATCATAAGCATTGACATAGAGCTGTTTTATAAGTCACTCCTCGTGCGGGAGTGTGGATTGAAATTTAAGTACACCAAAATCATACATAAACCGTCTAAGTCACTCCCCGTGTGGGAGTGTGAATTGAAATTATTATAATAAAAAACATTTATGAATAGTACTGGGATTTATTGCTCAATACTTGTAAACAGATTAAAATTTATATATAATAAAATAAGTTATGGTTGTATAAACACTTTTATATTTTAAAGAAGTGTTTTGATATGAAGAAATTAATAAAAGGATTTGTGGTATAGATTTTAACGGTGTGTAAATTGTAAATCACTGTTAAAATTAAATTTGTAAATACGGCTTATGAGAGGATGGAGAATAATATGAAAAGGGCAGAAGAATTGAAAGAATTATTATACAAAATCGACAGAAGAGGGTATCCTGCATATAAAGATACAAAAGGAGTTTACAGGTTTAAGGGCTTTGTGCTGGGGATTGATCATGTACAGTCAGACCCTTTTGCATCTCCCTCAAAGTTACATATTGAGGTAAATGGTAGTGAAGCAGGATTTCCAGTAAGGCTCTATGATAAGAAACATAAACGAATAGCTTTGCAGGATGAACTTACCCGTCAGTTTGCAAGGTGTGCCGTAAAGTATTCTTTTCAGGCAAAAGGGTCAGGGAAAAGCGGACTCTTGTCTGTTACAAGGTGCGGACAGGAAGTGCTTGAGAGAAGTGCATGTTCTGTTGACAGTGAAATGGGAAGTGTGATAATAAGATTTGAAGTTGGATTTCCCGCTAACGGGAGGACAATTAATGCAGGAGAGCTGATAAAAATATTGTTTGAATTTTTACCTCAGTGTGTAGAAAAATCATGTATTTATGCTAATCTTGATAAAAATCGAATGGAAAAGGTAATGGAACTATCTGAGGATCAGGCATATATTAAAGATCAGCTTCAAAAACAAGGACTTATTGCTTTTATAGCAGACGGGGCAATTTTGCCCAGAGAGTCAGGTATTTCTCAGCGTCCTATGAAAGGTGCAACACCTTTTGTATCTCCTGAATCTATGAGTGTAAGTATGGATTTACCCTTTCATGGCAGAATTACGGGAATGGGAATAAAAAAAGGCATTACGTTAATTGTGGGAGGAGGATACCATGGGAAATCTACACTTTTGAAGGCACTGGAGCTTTGTATATATCCCCATATTGCCGGAGACGGCAGAGAATATGTTGTTACTGACGGTGATGGGGTAAAGATAAGAGCAGAAGATGGGCGAAGTGTTAAACATACTGATATTTCCATGTTCATAAATAATCTTCCAAATAAAAAGGATACCTGTGCTTTCTATACTGAAGATGCCAGCGGAAGTACGTCACAGGCGGCTAATGTGGTTGAAGCTATAGAAGCTGGGGCATCAGCATTGCTTATTGATGAGGATACAAGTGCTACCAATTTTATGGTACGGGATGAACTGATGCAGAGAGTTATTCACAGAGATATGGAGCCTATTACACCATTTATTGAAAGAGCAAGAGAGTTGTATGAACAACATGGGATTTCAACAGTGCTTGTGGCAGGAAGTTCCGGAGCATATTTTCAGATTGCTGATAAGATTATTCAGATGGATCATTATGTGCCAATTGATATAACAGATAAGGCAAAAGAAGAGGCAAAAAAATATCCTATGCTGAATTTTCCTAAGGAGAAGATACAAATGCCTGATTTTAAAAGATACCCTAAAAAAAATTCAGAAATTTATTATAAAGGCAGAATAAAAGTTAAGACAATTGGTAAAGATGGAATATCTTTTGGAAATGAAAATATTGATTTACGGTATGCAGAGCAAATTGCTGATGTTGAGCAGCTTAATTGCCTGGGGTATATGATGAAGTATGCAGAAGAAAAACTCTTTAACGGAAAGTATACAATTCAGCAGGCTGCAGATGAAATTTACGGACAAATCGAAAAAAATGGTATGGAAGTCTTGTTTGGGGGAAGTGATGTGCCGGGGAATTTAAGTCTGCCCAGACGTGAAGAGTTTTATGCGTGTATTAACAGATACAGAGGAATGAAGTTGTAAAGTGAAATAAGTAACATTTAAGCTGAGTGTGTAACTGAATATAAATGAGATACGGATAGGGGCTGTTTGAAAATGACAGACAAAAAATCGGACACCTTATTAATCAGCTAATGAGGACTGAATCTTGTGTTGTGCAGGATTCAGTCTTTTTA
>CAZGIC010000069.1:0-12767 GCA_964526435.1 uncultured Lachnospiraceae bacterium
TCATTAATTCTCCATCGGCAGACTGAAATTAATAACAAAATCAAAAAGGAGAATTTGACTATGAGAAATTTAAGGACATTTGTAAGAGAGTTTTCCGGAGATACGGAAACACCTATCACAATTTTTTACAAGTATGTAGGGAATGAAAAAGGATTCCTTCTTGAAAGCCGTGGCGAGGGAAAAACAAACTTTTCTATAATGGGTAAAAATCCCATGGCAGTTTTAAAGGGTGATGATGAACTTACAATTGAGGAAAAGACTGGAATAAGAACTGTTAAGGGAAGGCTTCTTGACAGTGTACGGGATTATGTTAAAAATATTAATATTACTGATGATTATAATCTGCCATTTACGGGAGGTGCAGTTGGTGCCATTGGTTATGATATTATAAGGCAGTATGAAAAACTTCCAGATGAAAATAAAGAGGTTGTAAATACACCGACTGTTCATCTTATGGTTTTTGACGAATTTATAATTTATGACCATTTACATGATAGAATAAAGATCGTTGTTCTCTCTGATGATGAGGACAGTGCCAATGCAGTACTTGACAGAATGGAAAAAGAAGTTAAGTCTTCTGTTCCGTCTGAGCATTATGCAGTAAAGGAACCGACTCCTATTAAGTTTACGTCAAATATGACTAAAGAAAAATATGAAGATATTGTTGAAAAGGCAAAGAAATATATATATGATGGTGATATTTTTCAGGTAGTGCTTTCACAAAGACTTACTGCCAAAACAAATGACAAACCTATTGACTTATACAGAAGATTAAGAGCAATTAATCCTTCGCCGTATCTGTTTTACTTTAACTTTGGGGACTACTATGTTGCAGGCTCTTCTCCTGAAATGCTTGTGGAAGTAAAGGGAGATACAGTAAGGACTTGTCCTATTGCAGGAACTAGAAAAAGAGGCAGAAATCCTAAAGAGGATATAGAAATTGCAGCAGGACTTCTTGAGGATCCAAAGGAAAAGGCTGAACATACAATGCTTGTTGACCTTGCAAGAAATGATATGGGTCGTGTGGCTGAAATTGGCAGTGTTAAAATAAAGGAATTTATGCAGGTACACTATTATTCACATGTTATGCATCTTGTTTCTCTTGTGGAAGGAACAAAGAGAGAAAATACAGACAGTTTTGAAGTTCTTTCAACATTTCTTCCGGCAGGCACCCTTTCAGGTGCTCCTAAAATAAGGGCTATGGAAATAATTGAAGAACTTGAAGATGAAAAGAGAGGCTTATACGGCGGTGCCGTTGGTTACTTTGACTTTAACGGAAATATGGACACATGCATTGCCATAAGGACAATGATAATAAAAGACGGAAATGTTTATATGCAGGCAGGAGCTGGCATCGTTGCAGACAGTATTCCCGAAATGGAATATGAAGAGAGCCATAACAAGGTAAGAGCACTGGTTAAGACAATAGGAGGGGAAGTATAATGATAGTTCTGGTTGATAATTATGACAGCTTTACATTTAATCTGTATCAGTATATAGGTGAGTTTGACAGAGATATAAGAGTATTCAGAAATGATGAAATCGACGGAAAGACAATTCTTGAAATGAATCCTGACCGTGTTGTAATATCTCCAGGTCCCAAAACTCCGGAAGAAGCAGGAAACTGTATAGAAATAATAAAAACTGTAGGAGGAAAAATCCCTCTTATGGGAGTTTGCTTAGGTCATCAGTCAATAGCTGCTGCTTATGGTGCTGTGGTTACAAATGCAAAAGAACTTTGCCATGGGAAATATTCTTTTATGAAGCATAACGGCAAGGGTGTGTTTGAAGACTGCCCTAATCCTATGCAGGTTGCAAGATACCATTCTCTTTCCGTAAAGGCTGACACTGTTCCTGATTGCCTTGAAGTTACGGCTATGGCTGAAGGAGAAATAATGGCTATAAAGCATAAAGAATATGACGTCATAGGATTACAGTTTCATCCGGAGAGTATAAATACTCCTGAGGGTTTGAAGATAATAGAAAATTTTGTTAAGGGCAGGTTTTAAGGAGGCATTGCTATGATTTTAGATAATATAGTTGAGGTTAAAAAGGAATATCTGACAACAAGCAGTTACAGATTTGATACAAAAAGACTTTATGAGGCAATGGAAAGACCTGTTGCGGATTTTAGAGAAGCTATGGCAAAGCCGGGACTTTCAATAATAGGTGAGGTAAAAAAGGCTTCGCCTTCAAGAGGACTTATAAGACCTGACTTTAAGCCTGTTGAAATTGCAATGGAATATGAAGGAGCTGTAGACGCTATATCAGTGCTGACAGAAGAAAAATTCTTTATGGGAAGCCCCGAATATTTAAGGGCCATTCACAAAAAAGTAAGCCTCCCTCTGCTGAGAAAGGATTTTGTTGTAAGTCCTTTGCAGATATTTGAGGCAAGGGAAATGGGGGCTTCAACTATTCTCCTTATTGCTGCTATACTTAAGAGCAAAAGAGTGTTAAGAGAATATATAAATATTGCAAGAGGGGTTGGATTTGAACCTCTTGTTGAAACCCATAATGAAAAGGAAATTGATCTTGCTCTTGAGGCAGGTGCTGATATTATAGGAATAAATAACAGAAACTTAAAGGATTTCAGTGAGGATATTTACACAACTGTAAGATTGAGAGAGCTTATACCTAAGAATAAAATTGTTTTAAGTGAAAGTTCTATCCACACAACTGATGATATAAAAATACTTAAGCAGGCCGACATTAACGGAATACTTGTGGGTGAAAGCTTTATGAGATGTGATGACATAAGAGCTAAGGCTAAGGAGTTTAAATTGGCTTATGATAATTAAAATCTGCGGTTTAAGGCGTGTTGAAGATGCCTTGATGATAAATGAATTTGAAAATATAAAGTATGCCGGGCTTGTGTTTGCCAATACAAAAAGAAAAGTAACAACAGAAGAGGCAATTGCAATAAAAAAGGCTTTGAGAAAAGATATTAAGACTGTAGGTGTTTTTACGGAAACTTCATCTGATGAAATTAACAGAATTGCAGAAGCTGTTGGACTTGATATTTGTCAGCTCCACTCAAATGAAAGTAATGAGGATTGCAGGGCTGTATGCAGGGAAGTGTGGAAAGCAATAAGAGTGAGAAACAAAGAAAGTCTGAAAGAGGCAGACGGCTTTACTTTTGCCAATGGTTTTGTGCTTGATAAATACAAGACAGATGCGTACGGGGGAACAGGTGAAGCTTTTGACTGGGGTATTGCAGGAGATTTCAGCAAAAAGCATTTTACCATACTGGCAGGGGGACTAAATAAAGATAATGTTATAGATGCTGTAAAAATTGTTAAACCACATATTGTGGACTTAAGCTCATCTGTTGAAGTAAATGGTTACAAGAATTATGAAAAAATAAAGGAATTTATGGAAAGGATTGAATAAAATGGAGTTAAATAAGGATTTTGGCATATACGGGGGACAGTTTGTTCCCGAAACCTTAATGAGTGTTTTAAAGGTGCTTGAAAAGGAATATGAAAATTACTGCTTTACAGAAGAATTTAAAAATGAATATATGTATTATATGAAACAGTATGTGGGCAGACCGTCTGTTCTCTATTATGCTGAAAGGCTTACAAAGGAGCTTGGAGGAGCTAAAATTTATCTTAAGAGAGAGGACTTGAATCATACAGGTGCCCATAAGATAAACAATGCCATTGGTCAGGCTCTTCTTGCCAGAAAAATGGGCAAAACAAAGGTTATTGCCGAAACAGGCGCAGGACAGCACGGTGTTGCAACTGCAACTGTTGCGGCCCTCTTCGGCATGGATTGTGAAGTTTATATGGGTGTTGAGGATATTGAAAGACAGAAGCTCAATGTTTTCAGAATGGAGCTTTTAGGTGCAAAGGTTGTTCCTGTTTCAAGCGGTACGGGAACTCTTAAAGATGCTACAAATGAAGCTATAAGAACATGGGTTTCAAGGGCAGAGGATACATTTTATATTATAGGCTCTGCTGTCGGACCTCATCCTTATCCTACAATGGTAAGGGATTTCCAGAAAATCATAGGTGAGGAAACAAAAAAACAGATGATGGAGGCAGAAGGCAGACTGCCTGACAGAGTGTATGCCTGTGTTGGCGGCGGCTCAAATTCAATAGGTATGTTTTATCCCTTTATAGAAGATAAGGATGTTGAACTTGTAGGTGTTGAGGCCGCAGGTCATGGTATAGAAACAGGGGAGCATGCCGCTGCATTTTCTCCTGAGTCAAGAATAGGTGTTCTTCATGGTATGAAAACTTATCTTTTACAGGACGATGACGGGCAAATAAAACCTGTTTACTCCATAAGTGCGGGACTTGACTATCCCGGAGTAGGTCCTGAACATGCATATTTACATGATATAAAAAGAGTTGAATATACTTCAGTAACAGATGATGAGGCAATTGATGCCTTTAAGGCTCTTTGCAGACTTGAGGGAATTATGCCTGCAATAGAAAGCTCACATGCTCTTGCTCAGGCTATAAAGGAAGCACCTCATATGGATAAGGATAAAATTGTTGTTGTAAACTTATCAGGTCGCGGGGACAAAGATGTACATACTGTTGCAAAGTATCTTGGAAAGGAGATTTAATGTATGAACAGGATAGATAAAAAATTCGGAGAACTTAAATCAGAAGGGAAAAAAGCCCTTATACCATATATCTGTTCGGGAGATCCCTCTGCTGAAATGACTGAAAAGCTTGTTTATACCCTTGAAGAGGCAGGGGCGGATATTATTGAGCTCGGAATACCTTTTTCAGATCCTCTTGCAGACGGTCCTGTAATACAGGAGGCAGGATTAAGAGCTTTTGCAGGAGGTTATAAGGTTGACGATACATTTAAGATAGTTGAAAATGTAAGAAAGAAAAGCGAAATACCTCTTGTGATAATGGTATATTACAGCACTATATTCGGATACGGCAAGGAAAAATTTATTGAAAACTGTATAAAGGCAGATGTTGACGGACTTATTATACCTGATCTGCCTTATGAGGAATATGACGAAATAAAGCCGTTGATTGATGAAACTAATATATATATGATACCTCTTGTGGGACTTACATCAGGAGAGAGAATTCCTATGCTTGTTAAAGAGGCTAAGGGTTTTGTTTACTGTGTATCATCAATGGGTGTTACAGGTGAAAGAAAGGAATTTGATTCAAGAGTTGAAAGCTTCGTAAGAGAGGTTAAAAAGAATACTGATACTCCTGCGTGTATTGGTTTTGGTATATCAACTAAAGAAGATATTGAAAGGTTTGACGATTATGCAGACGGCTGTATTGTTGGTTCTGCTATTGTAAGAAAGATTTTTGAGAGCGGATGTGACCTGGATAAGGTTAAGGAGTTTGTAATGGGATTAAAGTAAGTTATAAATCAGCCGGTGTAAATGTGTTAAAACATATTTACATCGGCTGAAATTTTATTGTTCAGAAATCGGCACAGCAGATTTTTTATGTTAAAATACAAACTGTACAAGGAGCATATAGCATATTGTACCCCCTGCTATGGATATAAGCATTTGTCTTTTCCAGAGGTGAAGAAGAATAACAAATACAATTGAAATTGCTTCGGGAATACCGTGGCTTCCTGTGAAAATACTTACATTTTTTAAACAGTATATTACAAGAAGTCCGAACACGGCAGAGGGGAGAACTTTGCCCAAATACTGTATATATTTTGGTGTAGGTTTATTTGCCGGAAAAACAATGAAGGGTAGAAAACGGGTAATCATTGTTCCAAGTACTACCATTCCTATAGTTATAAGCTGTTTTGTAAATGTCATTGTGTCTTCTCCTTTGTGCTTTTTTCAAGAGGTTTTCTTAACAGTGTGAGAATCCCCAGCAGTGCAAACATTGAGGGAATAATAAAGTTATCGGCACCGAAAATAACAAGGCAGATAAATGAAACACTTAAGCCTAAAAGAGAACTTATGTGATTTTTTTCTTTAAGCCATTGGTCCATAAATATGACAACGAACATTGCTGTCATTACAAAGTCAAGACCTTCTGTGTTGAATTTTATAAATGATCCGAAAAGCCCGCCGAGAACAGCTCCGGTAATCCAGTAAATATGGTTGAGAAGTGTAACAAAAAACATAAACCAGCCTTTGTCAACACCTTCGGGTATTTCTGCTGTGTAGTTAATTGAAAAGCTTTCATCACACATACCGAAAATTAAATATAGTTTCTTAAGTCCTGTTTTGCTGTACTTATCAAGCATTGAAAGTCCGTAAAAGAGATGCCTGGCGTTAATCATAAGCGTCATAAAAAGTGCCTGAAGGGGATTAAAGGGGCTTAATAACATATTTACGGTTACAAATTCTATTGAGCCTGCAAATATTGTGACACTCATTAAAAGAGTGTACCAGACGTTAAATCCTGATACATTCATATAAATACCGTATGTAATGCCTAAAAACCAAAATCCCGCAAATATGGGAATGGTGTAGGGAAAGGCTGATAAAAACGCTGTTTTAAGTTTATGTGCTTTAGTGTGCATATCGTAATTCCTCTGGTGACTTATTTTTAATAAATTAAAGCATAATTATAACATATATTGAAAATAAGTCAATAAACTAAAATTTAATATATTTTTTGTGCAACAATACCCTATTGCATAATTTGCCATTATGTGTTATAATACCCCTAAGTTAATTTTGAAGGAGGATATTAAAATGAAGCATGTTAAGACTTTAAACACAAGGTTACTCCAGAACACTGTTGCAAAGGGCGGCTGTGGTGAATGCCAGACTTCTTGTCAGTCAGCTTGCAAGACTTCCTGCACAGTAGCTAATCAGGCTTGTGAAAACAGATAATTTCAGTTTTTTTGGTGTCGTTAATATCGGCACCTTTAAAGAGTTTTGAGGCTAAGCAATTGATTGCTTAGCTTAATTTTTGTGTACAAATTATGAAAGGTGAATATTATGATACATAAGTATAGTATGAACGGTCTTTTTATAGTACTTGATGTGAACAGCGGTGCTGTGCATATAGTTGATGAGATTGTTTATGATATATTGGATTTTTATAAAGAGCTGCCTTTAAACGAAATAATATTGAAGCTTAAAGACAAATATTCTGATGCTGAAGTTAAAGAGGCATTTGAAGAAATACAGGAACTTGAAAAGGAAAGGCTTATTTATACAAAGGATATATATAAGAATGTTGTACCGTTTATAGAAAAGCGTGATCCTGTAGTTAAGGCACTTTGTCTGCATATTGCCCATGACTGTAATTTAAAGTGCAAGTACTGCTTTGCAGAAGAGGGCGAATATCATGGCAAGAGGGAATTAATGAGTCTTGAAGTGGGCAAGAAGGCAATTGATTTTCTTATAAAAGCATCAGGAAAAAGAAAAAATCTTGAAGTGGACTTTTTTGGCGGTGAGCCTTTAATGAATTTTGATGTTGTTAAGGGTATTGTAGAATATGCCAGAAGTATTGAAAAGGAAAACAACAAGAATTTCAGATTTACTATTACAACAAACGGTATTCTTTTAAACGATGATATTATGGAATATATAAATGAGAATATGCACAATGTTGTACTGAGTATTGACGGACGTAAGGAAGTTAATGACAGAATGCGACCAAGAGCAGGAGGTCAGGGTTCTTACGATAACATTGTTCCAAAGTTTCAGAAGCTTGCAGAAAGCAGAAATCAGACAGATTATTATGTAAGAGGTACTTTCACAAGACATAACCTTGATTTTGGCAGAGATGTTCTGCATCTTGCAGATCTGGGGTTCAAGCAAATCTCTGTGGAGCCTGTAGTGGCTGATCCAAGTGAGGACTATGCTATACAGGAAGAAGATCTGCCTGTAATATTTGAAGAGTATGAAAGACTTGCAAAGGGTATTATAGAAAGAAGGAAAGAAGGAAAATGGTTTAACTTCTTCCATTTTATGATAGACCTTACAGGAGGACCTTGTGTTACAAAGCGACTTGTGGGCTGTGGCTCAGGTACAGAGTATCTTGCGGTTACACCTACGGGAGATTTATACCCATGCCATCAGTTTGTGGGTAAGGAACAGTTTAAAATGGGGACTGTTGATACAGGAGTTGTGAATACTGACATAAGAAAGAATTTTGAACAGTGTAATGTTTACAACAAGCCTGTCTGTCAGAACTGCTGGGCTAAATTTTATTGCAGCGGCGGATGTGTTGCAAATTCCTATAATTCCCATGGAGATCTTATTACACCTTATGAAATCGGCTGTGAAATGCAGAAAAAAAGAATAGAGTGTGCTATAATGATCAAAGCAGTGGAAAATGAATAATAAATATTTAAGGTATACAACATAAATCAATTTGAAAAAATATTGACATATTTTTGCCTTAATAATATAATATTTTTAGACATTTTTTAAGGAGGAAAGGAAAATGAAAGGTAAGAATGTTTTTATTCTTTTGTTGGTGCTTATAGCAATTGCAGCTCTTGCCGCTGTAGCATTACTGGGCGTTGGTAATGTGACAAGCACTGACAGTGAATCATCAGATGATGTAGCTGAGCTTGAAATTCTGACTGATGAAAACGGCGAATATGTAACTGATGAAAATGGTAACTGGCAGGCGGTACTTGCTTCAACTACAGAAGCGGAAACTACTGATGAAGATGAAACTTCAGACAGTGAATCCGCTACTGAAACCACCACAGAAGAAAGAGTCGGCTATGGCGGTTACAAAAACATTAAACTTGGTCTTGACTTAAAGGGCGGTGTTTATATAGTATACGGTCCTGAAGATGGAGTTACACCTTCTGACGATGAAATGGAAGCTGCTATATCAATGCTTCAGGAAAGAGTTGAGTACAAGGGTTACTATGATGCGGAAGTTTCAAAAGAGGGGACAAGCAGAATAAGAGTTGAAATTCCCGGTGTTGAAGATGCCGCTGCTGCTGTTGAGGAAATTGGCGAGGCTGCACATCTTACATTCAGGGCTATGAATGATGACGGCACACCCGGTGAAATACTTGTTGATGGTACTAATGTTGCTGATGCAGACAAGGCTTATCAGAACAATGAAATTGTTGTTACTATTACTTTTGATGAAGTGGGAAAACAGGCTTTTGCAGAGGCAACTGCGAATAATATAGGTAATCAGATTGGTATATATATGGATGATATACTTATTTCTGCTCCTACAGTTAATCAGGCTATAACTGACGGAAATGCTGTTATTACAGGCAATTTTGATGCCGAAAGTGCTGAAGAACTGGCTGCTAAGATCAGATCAGGTTCACTTCCGTTTAGTTTGATAGCTCTTGAGTACAATGCTGTGGGTGCAAGACTTGGTGCGGATTCATTGTCTACATCTGTTAAGGCAGGATCAATTGGTGTTATTCTTGTGCTTTTATTTATGCTCATTGTTTACAGAGTGCCCGGTTTGATTGCTGATATTGCTCTTGTAGGATATACAGCTATTAATATAATCGTTTTAAGTCTGTCCGGCATAAGTCTTACTCTGCCCGGCGTTGCGGGTATTATTCTTGGTATAGGTATGGCGGTAGATGCAAATGTAATTGTTTTTGAAAGAATAAAGGAAGAAATCAGAGCGGGAAAATCTATAAAGACTGCTATACACAATGGCTTTGACAGAGCGTTGTCAGCTATTCTTGACGGTAATATTACCACTCTTATTGCCTGTGCTGTGCTTTTATGGCTTGGTACAGGTACGATAAAGGGATTTGCTCAGACACTTATTCTGAGTATCGTTGTTTCAATGTTCTCAGCACTTGTTGTTACACGAATACTTTTGAATTTGTGTGTAAACATTGGTATTAAGAGCCCTAAGCTCTACGGCGGCAAGTAAGGGAGGTTAATGTTATGAAGATTGTTAAATATAGAAAAATATATATTGCTATATCTATCGTTGTTATCCTTATAGGCATTGCTGCTATGATTTTTAATTATGTTCAGGGTAACGGTGCCTTTAATTATGATATTCAGTTTACCGGCGGTACGTCTATTCAGGTTGATCTTGGTACAGAGGTTTCAGATGATGAAGTATCTCAGATCATTCAGGATATAACGGGAGAAGCTCCGGCACAGATACAGTCTTTGGAAGGGACCAGTAAAATTATTAAGACTAAGTCACTTGATGTGGACACAAGGAATGCTGTACAGGATGCAATAAAGGAAAAATATGGTATTGAAAATGAAAACTTCACTATTCAGGATGTCAGCGGTACAATAAGTGCCGAAATGAAGAAAAATTCTGTTATTTCAATTGTAGTTGCATGTGTATGTATGCTTATTTATGTAAGTTTAAGATTTAAAAACTTTAGTATTGGTGCAAGTGCTGTTTTGGCTCTTTGTCATGATGCTCTTATTGTTACAGGCAGTTATGCTTTGCTTAGAATTCCTTTTAACAATAATTACATTGCAGTTGTGCTTACAATACTTGGTTATTCAATTAATGCCACTATAGTTATATTTGACAGATTAAGAGAAAACAGAAAGATTATAGGCAGAAATAATTTTGAGGCTCTTGTGGATACATCTGTAAAGCAGACGCTCACAAGGTCAATATTTACTTCTGTTACTACATTCTTTACTGTAGCTGCTCTTTGTATTTGGGGTGTTGATTCAATTAAGCAGTTTGCTGTTCCTATTGCTGTAGGTATTGTATGCGGTGCTTATTCTTCAGTGTTTATATCAGGTAATTTGTGGTATATTATGTCAACTGCTGAATTTAAGAGAAAACAGGCTAAGCTTGGTAAAAAATAATAATGTTTTGATTTAAGGCTGCCTTAAGGCAGCCTTTTTAAGGAGAATTTTATGTTAAAATGGCGAGTAAAAAAATGCAGTGTAGATGCTGATGAGCTTGTAAGGTTTTATGGTGTAAGAAAACCTCTTGCTTATGCTCTTTACAACAGAAAAATAAGAAATAGAGATGAAATTAAAAGGTATGTAGATACAGGTTCCTTTGTTTTCCAGAATATAAGCGATTTATCAGGTGTAAAAGATGCCTTTCGTGTTATAAAAGAAGCTCTTGACAAAAACAGTAAAATATATATTTACGGTGATTATGATGCAGACGGTGTTATGAGTACTTCTATTATGTATAAGGGGCTTTACAGACTTGGTGCCGATGTACATTATTTTATACCTAACAGAGTTGAGGATGGTTATGGACTGAATGATAAGGCAGTAGAAAGGCTTATTGATGAAGGTGCAGAACTTATAATTACATGTGATAACGGAATTGCAGCAGTATCTCAAATAGAGCTGGCAAAAAAACACGGTGTTAAAACTGTTATACTTGATCATCATGAGCCGCCTTTTGAAGAGAAAGACGGTGTAAAGTGTGATATTCTGCCTGATGCTGATGCTGTTGTCGATGCTAAAATACAGAATTGCGGATATGAATATACACAAATGTGTGCAGGCGGATTATGTTATCGTTTTATATGGGGATTGTATGACTTTTTAGGCAAAAGGCTTGAAAATAAAGATGAGCTTTGTGAACTTGCTGCGGTCGCAACAATATGCGATGTTGTTGACTTAACCGGTGAAAACAGAGCTATTGCCTCAAAAGGACTGGAAATTATAAACAGAGGCAGCAACAACCTGGGTCTCAGAACTCTTATAGAACTTAAGGAATTGAAAAGCGTAAATTCCTACAGCGTTGGTTTTGTGATTGGTCCGTGTATCAATGCCAGCGGACGTCTTGACAGTGCCAAAATAGCTGTGGAACTTTTTATTACGGAGAGTGTAAAAAGAGCCGGAGAACTTGCTGTGATGCTTAATGATTTTAATGAGGAAAGAAAAAATATAACCCAGGAGTGTCTTGAAAGAATATCAGGGAATATAGAGAAATCTTCAATAGTTAATGATAAAATAATTGTTGCATATGATAAGGATACCCATGAAAGTGTTGCAGGGATAATTGCAGGAAGATTAAGGGAAAAATATGGCAGACCTTCAATTGTGCTGACAAAGACTGAAAATGGAGCAAAAGGTTCAGGAAGATCTGTGGAAAGTTATGATATGTTTAAAGGGTTGTATGAAGTTAAATATTTAATGACAAAGTTTGGCGGACATACAATGGCCGCAGGATTAAGTATTGAAGAGGAGAATATAAATGAGCTTAGAATAAAGCTTAATGAAAATTGCAGTTTAAGTATTGAGGATATGAGCCCTGTTCTTAGAATGGAGGCTGTTATCGGGCTTGAGGATATATCTGTGGAAAGTGCTGAAGAATTGAATATACTTGCTCCTTTTGGAAAAGCTAATGAAAAGCCTTTGTATGGCATAAAGGGGGTTATAGCAACTAATATAAGATTTGTGGGGAAAGAAAAGAATATTGTATCATGTATGATAGATAATGGAGAAAGGCAGGTAAGAGCCGTAGATTTTGATAATTATGATATATGGAATGAAGCTTTGGGAAGGAGCGGGTATAAGATTGACTGTATTAATATAGATGCAGTGTTTACGTTGGAAGTAAATGAATATAACGGCTATAAAAGACCGCAAATGGTAATAAAAAGTATAAGAATAAAGTAAATAGCAGTAGTGGAGGGGGTGATTTGCGGTAATTTATGAAAATATAGAAAAAAATGTAAAAAAAGTTCTTGACAATGCTTTAAACTTGTGATAAACTATTTTTTGTCGCTGAGCTGATGAGCAAAAAGCGAATAAAAAAGAAGATTATGACATATAATATATGTTGTTTAATCTGAATTATGTCAGTCTTGAAAAAAGATTGAAAAAATGTAAAAAAGCTGTTGACAAATGATGAAAGTTGTGTTAAAATAAACAAGCTGTAGTCAAAGAGAACAGC
>CAZGIC010000070.1:0-12733 GCA_964526435.1 uncultured Lachnospiraceae bacterium
ACATACTACCTTTAAAGACAAAATACTGTTTTAGTGTTATTTTTATGCAGAAAATACTACTTTTCCCTTAACCATAGTCATTACAACATTGCACGAACCTATTTCATCTGTCGGAATTTCAAATAAATTTTTATCAATAATAATTATATCTGCCAGCTTCCATTTTCACTTAAATATAAAAAGTCAATTTTTATTAATCTCACCTTCGCTTGTATTTTAACAATTAATTGTAAATAAAAAGGAAGCTATTCAAATTGAATAACTTCCCTGCTATTGTTAACAAAGACTATACTCTTATATTCAAAATAATTCAAGTAAACTATTTTACTGTTTTTCTACTACTTTTTAATGAGAAATAGAACTTTTTATTCCCTTTCCCTAATCATTTTAAATAGCTGAACACGTTTTTTTATCCCCAGTTTTACATATATATTTCTAATATGCTTTTTTAACGTATTTACGCTGATACACAATTCATCACAAATCATTTCATTATCCTTACCATCCATAAGCATCTTTAAAATATCTGTTTCCCTTCTTGTCAGTTCAAATTTAATTGATGCCTCAGTAACAGTAAGCTTATCAACAGGTTCTTCTTCTATTACTCTGTCCTTATCAAGCCTGAATGCCATATGTTCCTTTAACATATTTAATATAAATACATCTTCATATTTAAAATTTTCCCGTCCTTTAAAACGGTAAAATGTCACAGCTCCAAGAAAGACCTTATCTTTCATCAGTATCATCTGCAATGAGTAATGCCACTTGTTTGGCATATATACTCTTTTATAATATTCTGTATTAACCCTCACTTCATCAGACATAATATCGGTTTCTCTGTATACAATACTTTCATTGCCATACATAATACCCCTGCTATAATCAATATCTTCATAATTATGGGAGAAATCTTCTTTACAATTATAAAATACAGGATTCGTTAAACCATTTTTACCATCTGTCGTAGCCAAATGAAAATCTGCACTGTCAAAATCCAGAACGGTTTTCATTCTCTCAAGAAAATTTTCACGCATTTCCGTAAGATTTTCAGTTGTATAAATTTCATATATAATTGTATTTAATGTCATCCAGTCATTAATTTCTAATGCTTTCATATCATTACCGCCTTGTAGATTTTTATCTTTTAATATCAATTGGCAGCTGTGGATCACAGCAATCATAACATAGCTCTGATATATAACTTTACTCTGATTTTACTACTTTTAACAGTAGCCTGTTTATCATATATTATTAACATAAATAACTTTATCACAATATCATTTTTTTGTCAACGAAACATAATTTATAAACTATAATAATTCATTCATTTTATGTTTATATTATTCTGCATTTTTAGTTTTCGTCTTAATTATATATAACCAATAAATAACCTCTCTTAACCGCATCACGCCATAAAAGTAGTATATAAATAATCCAAAATAAGTATTGCAATTTCATAATAATTATTGTATAAACTTATTATAACTTTTTTAAGCAAAGGAGCTGATTAATTATAATCAGCTCTTTTTATTTTACTTGTGCATGGAAGCATTATGGTTATCATAGTGCTTTTTTTCATTTTAAGGAGGATTATTATGAAAGAAATGGTTATTATTATAAGACCCGAAAAACTGGAAACAGTAAAAACTATTCTTGACAATGTCAATTGCGGAGGTATGACAATATCAAGCGTAATGGGCTGCGGTACACAAAAAGGTATAAGTAATGAAAGCGGAGTAAACATTATAAAAGGATTTAAAACAACAATAAATTTGTTGCCTAAGATTCGTATTGAAGTTGTCGTTCCGGATAACAGTATCGATAAAATTATCGCCGAACTTCGCGACAAGATAACAACAGGCAATGTTGGTGACGGAAAAGTATTTATACGTAACATTGAAGATGCCATCAGGTTAAGAACAGGAGAGCGTGGAGAAAAAGCTCTTTAAAACCTGATTACCTGATTAACGGGAGAGTGATTTTTTTGGAGAAAAAGATTATTGTAGATATTAAAGGAGTTAATAAACTGTATGGCACAAATCATGTTGTAAAGGATTTGGATCTGCAGGTATATGAAGGAGAATTTTTAACACTTTTAGGTTCTTCAGGCTGCGGTAAAACAACCACACTTCGTATGGTAGCAGGCTTTGAAGAACCGACAAACGGTACTATAACCGTTGAAGGTGAAAATATTAAGGACAAAGAACCTTTTGAACGTAATGTAAACACAGTATTTCAGAGTTATGCCCTTTTCCCTCATATGACAATATATGATAACATAGCCTACGGACTTAAGATCAAAAAGTTCAAAAAAGCAGAAATACATAAAAAAGTAATGGATATGCTGGATATGGTACAGCTTGGAGGCTTTGAAAAAAGATATCCTTCTCAGCTTTCCGGCGGACAGAAGCAGAGAGTAGCAATTGCCCGTGCATTGGTGAATAACCCAAAGGTTTTACTTCTTGATGAACCGTTGGGAGCACTGGATTTAAAACTTAGAAAACAAATGCAGCTTGAACTTAAAAGATTACAAAAGAAGCTGAATATAACATTTATATATGTTACTCACGATCAGGAAGAAGCTCTTACAATGAGCGACAGAATTGCTATTATGAATCAGGGAGTTATGGAACAGATTGGTACACCTGAAGAAATTTACGAAAATCCTGCTTCAAAATTTGTCGCAACTTTTATTGGTGAAACAAATCTTTTTGAAGGAGTCGTATCTTCTGTCAATGAAAATGTTGTTGACATCAATCTTGAAACAGGTTCCGTAAAAGGCTGTGGCAGCGATTTTGCTGCAGGCGAAATGGTAGCTGTATCTGTAAGACCTGAAAGAATAAAATATTCTGTAGAACCTGTTGAAGGCTTTACAATTTCAGGTCAGGTAAAGGAGCAGGTATATATCGGCTCCATACTGAAAACCATTGTTATGTTGCCTGACGGAAATGAAGTAAAAATAGAACGACTGGCAGGACAGCCTTTACCGGTCGGCACAGTATATATTTACTGGGATAAGGAATCAGCAAAGCTTATACATTCAAAAACAGACAATTTATTCTTTAATGCTGTTGAAAATATGACTCTTAGCTAAAAGGAGGCGGTTTTATGACATCAAGAAAATTCAGATCAACAATACTGCCTGCCGGAGTAATGATAGGACCTGTTGTATTGTGGCTGTTGTTTTTTATAGCAATTCCTCTTATATATGTATTTGTAATGAGCTTTTGTACAATTGACAAAAACACATTTGATGTTGTTTACGAATTTTCATTGGATAACTATAAAAGACTTCTTGACACAAATTATATTCAGATATATGCACAGTCACTGATTATTGCCGCAATTACAACCATTATATGTATAGTACTTGCTTATCCATTTTCTTTTCTTATTGCAAGAACATTATCAAAAGCAAAAGCAATGCTTTATATGCTTGTAATTATTCCATTCTGGACAAATTCTCTTATCAGAATTTATGGCTGGAGAACATTTTTAGGTACAAACGGCTGGCTGAATAATTTGCTTCAGGCGCTGCATCTGACAGATGCTCCTATCCAGTTTTTATACAACAGAGGAACAACAATTCTCGGTATGGTATATTGTTTATTCCCCTTTATGGTACTTCCTCTATATACGGCAATTGAAAAACTTGACAAAAGTCTCCTGGAAGCATCATCAGATTTAGGGGCAAAAGGGCATATAACTTTCATAAAAGTAATCATACCTTTAACTTTAAGCGGTATTTTTTCAGGTTCAATAATGGTATTCATACCAACACTGGGATTTTTCTTTGTTTCTGATATATTAGGCGGCGGAAACTCCGATGTAATAGGTAACCTTATTGAAAGACAGTTCCAAAGCGGCAACAACTGGCCTTTAGGTGCAGCACTTTCAATAATATTAATTGCCATAACACTTCTTCTTGTCAAGCTGTATCAGAAGTGCGGCGGTGATATGCAGAATCTGGGGGTGTAGCAAATGAACAGACAATGTCGAAAAAAAGTAAAAAAAGGACTCAGCATAGTTTATTGCACATTGATATATTTGTTTTTGTTTTTGCCAATTTCAGTTATTGTAGTAAACAGCTTTAATGCAACAACATCAAAACCCTATTTAAGCTGGAAAGGTTTTACTTTTGACTGGTATTCAAAACTTTTTGATAATACAGTGCTTTTAGAAAGCTTTGGCAACACAATACTTATAGCTGTCTTATCAACTGTCATAAGCACATTTATCGGAACACTTGCAGCAGTTGGTATGTACAAGTACAAATTCAAAGGTAAAAATGTAATAGATGGATTACTTTACATACCTGTTGTAATTCCTGAAATTGTACTTGGTATTTCACTTTTAATGTTATTTGTCAATACTCATATTCCCCGTGGATTGCTTTCACTGGTACTTGCTCATGTTACATTCAGCATACCCTATGTTATATTTAACATCCGTGCAAGATTATCAGGATATGACAATTCTATTGAGGAAGCCTCCATGGATCTGGGTGCAAACAGAATACAAACATTTTGTAAAATAACTCTTCCTGTACTTGCTCCCGGTATTGGCGGCGGTGCATTGCTTGCTTTTACTCTTTCTATAGATGATGTAATCATAAGTTATTTCACAAACGGTCAGATAAAAACATTTCCGTTAAAGGTTATGGAAAGTATAAAAAGCGGAGTTTCACCTGATGTAAACGCTCTGTCAACATTAATATTATTAGGCACAACTATTTTAGTTATTATAACTCAATCCGGTTTATTGACTAAAAAAAATAAATATTAATCTAAAAAAACTTTATGAAAGAGGCGATTTTTATGAAAAAATTTTTATGCGGATTTTTAGCAGTTGCTATAACCATGGGATTTACAGGATGTGGCAGCAGTTCTTCAGACAGCAGTGCAACTGCAAATGCAGGTGAACTTAACCTTTTTGTCTGGACAGAATACTTACCTCAGTCTGTATTAGACAAGTTTACTGAGGAAACAGGTATAAAGGTTAATACAACCACATACTCATCAAATGAAGATATGCTTGCAAAGCTGAAATCAGAAGAAACAGGAGCTTTTGATATTATTCAGCCAAGTGATTATATGGTTGAGCAGGTAATTGCCCAGGGACTGGTTCAGGAATTAGATAAAAGTAAGCTTACTTGTATGGATTATTTTAATTCAGCATACCTTAATCCAAGCTATGACCCTGATAACACCTATTCACTCCCCTATTTAGGCGGTGCTGGTGCAATAGCTGTAAACACAGATGTTATTACAGATGAAATTGATTCCTATGACGACTTGTTTAATCCTGATTATGCCAACACTCTTGTTGTTCTCGATGATTACAGATCAGTAATAGGTATGGCAGCAAAAGCCGCAGGATACGATTTAAACGAATCTGATCCTGCAAATCTCGAAGTTGTTAAGGAAAAAGTACTTAGCTTAAAGAATAACATCAAATTATACGACAGTGACAGCCCTAAGTCATCACTTATATCAGGCGACTGTAATTTAGGTTTCTGCTGGAGTGCAGAAATTGCTTTAGCAAACGCAGAAAACCCTGCTATTGAAATCAGATTTCCAAGTGAAGGTGCCTACTTATTCTTCGACAACTGGTTAATAACAGACGGTGCAAAGAATGCTGAAAACGCTTATACATTCCTTAACTTTATAAATGAACCTGAAAATATGCAAATGGTTCTTGAGGAATATCCTTATATATGTGCAAACGAAGCTGCCGTTGAATTAATGGATGACTCTTACAAGAACAATGAAGCTTGTAATCCTCCTGCTGAAGTAATAGCAAACGGCTCATATATTCAAAACCTTGATTCTGACACTTTAGCTATATATGATTCAATTTGGACTGAATTAAAGAAGTAATCTTGTTTACATTTTTTTTGAAATACGTTATACCTGTATAATGTATATATATCTTTCAAAAAAGGCTCTTCATTACAGTTTTCTGTTTTGAAGAGTCTTTTTTAGGTTCTACAATATTTGGTGTGGTCCTTATCGTAAACTCCCATATTGCCTCCTTTTCCAAAACAACAAATAAAATAAAACTTTAGTTTTATTTCATTTTCAAGGATTTGTCGTATTGCTTCGCAATACTGCTCACCTATGCAACCAAGAGGTGGCAGCTCAGCAAAGCTGTCTGAGGATTTTTATAAACCACACCATTTGGTAAAAACCCTTTTTATATTAATATTATTCTGCACCGCCTATTTCAACAGTTATTGTACACTTTGCTATACCCAAAAGAATAAGTATATCTTCTACTACCATTTCAGTTGTAAAACCTAAAAACTTTTTTTGAGCATCATCTACATAGCGATTTCCCTTGTAACACCTCCAATAATGCCCCGGGAAACTACCTCCTGAATCTAACAACTCATAAGTTATAATATTATCATTATCCATCATTTCAAATATAATTTTTAACCCCTTTAATAAATCTTCCGATTCATTTTTATTTATTTTAAACTGTATCATTCCCCATTACCTCCCCTGAAATTATTATCAAGGTTGCTTTTCCCCTGTAAGAAATTATATCAAAACTTTCACGTCCCCTTTCGGGGAATTTGTTTTTTTATCCCTGACAATATGAAGGATTATTTCCGCTATGACTTACTGTTTCCGTCCCCTTTTGGGGAATTTGTTTTTTTTATCTTTATTGAGCATTGAGATACCAGAGAGTGTAACTTATAGTTTCCGTCCCCTTTCGGGGAATTTGTTTTTTTATCCCTGCCCCTCAGAACCCGCTTCACAAGCTGTATTCAGACCCTGCTTGCGGCTGAAAGTTTTAAATTACCATTCCTGTAATAAATTATACCACAAAATCAGCCGCAAGTCCAGTTATTCAGCCTATCGGCTGAAAATTTATTTTGCAAAGTCCAAAATCCATCAGCTCATTATTATATAACGTGCATTTTCTCATATGAGGTGACACCATATCTTCGGGATCATCCTCTGAAATATAAAAAATTCCCCTTTTATTGTCATTGCCAATGTTCTTAAATTTATTTAAAAACATTCAATCTGATTTTTATAAAACATTTTGTTCTTCTCTCTCCATAAATATACCTCCCAATCAATTTCTTTTAATTAAGCCACCCATACCAAGGGCATTTTTAATTCCAACTCCTGAATACTCTGCAAATTCAGCCAGCATATTTACTAAATTCACAGTAGTTGAATTTCCTTTCACCTTAATAGTTATCTTTCCAACAAAAGACGGTATCCTGACACCCTCAACACTAAAATGTGTACTTCTAAGGTTATACTTAACTATTTCAGTCCCGACTGACAGCTGTTCTATAAGTTCATCATCATATATTTTTGTTGATTTTGAATTTTTATCATATTTACTGATTATGCTTTTAAAAAACAGTCCCAAATCCGGATAATTAATATATTTACTGTTACTTTTAAAAGCAGTAGGTGTTACAAATTCAATTTCTATATATCTTTTACTGTTACTGTTAATATAATTATCTTCAAACAATTTGTTAAAATCGGTTTTCTTTAATTCATAATTAAGTATATCCAGTGTCAGGTCCTTATGTTTAATATATATACTTTTTTTGCTGATTAGCATATTTATTATTTCTTCATATGCCCTGTCCGTCAATGTGTTAACACGCCAAAACCATTTTCCGTCCCTTGTTCTTATCAAACTTTGACTAAACGGTCTGATTTCAGACATATGCATTTCTTCAGCAAAACTTCTGTCAACATTTTCCATAATATAGCCATGGAACAATGATGCCATATTTGTATTAAGATACATTTCCTCAGGTTGTCCAATTTCAATTTTTAGAGAAGAAATCATAATACATCCCCGCCCTTTTGTGCAAATTTTCTAATAATTATTTTTATTATACACCAGATATTATATTTTATCAATATATTCTTATATAAAAAATATCACTTTCAAAAACAATTAATATGTTATTTCAGGTACCGATAACATTACCATTTTTAATAAAAAAATCTTAATAAAAAATTTCCAAATCACCTCTTGACTTAGAGTTAACTCTAACTGATATACTTTAATCAGGAGATGATAATATGTCAGAAGAATACAACGAAAAAATATTACCGGTATACGAATATGACTTAAAAGAAACAGATCCGGAATTTATTGACTTTTTTTATAACTTTGCTTTTAATGAAGTTGTAAATGAAGAAAACAGAACTCTTGATGACAAAACACGAATGCTGGCAATTCTTTCTGCCCTTTTGGGTTGCCGGGGAATTGACCAGTTCAAAGCAATGGTGCCCGTTGCCCTCAGGCTAAGTGTTACTCCCGTTAAAATAAAAGAAACTGTATATCAGGCAGCAGCTTATCTTGGCATAGGCAGAGCACTTCCTTTTCTCAACGCCGTAAATGAAATTTTTAAATCACAAGGTATACCCCTTCCTCTTGAAGGACAGTCCACCACCAATCGTGAAAACAGACGTGAAAAAGGCACACAGGCACAAGTTGATATATTCGGTGACAATATGAAAGATTTTTACAAATCAGGTCCGGAAGAATCAAGACATATAAACAGATGGCTTGCTGCCAACTGCTTTGGTGATTACTATACCAGAACAGGACTAAACTATAAGGAAAGAGAAATGATTACATTCTGTTTCATAGCTGCACAGGGCGGTTGCGAACCACAGCTTATAAGCCATGCAGCTGCAAATATGAAAATAGGCAATGACAAACAGTTTTTAATAAATGTAATATCACAATGTTTGCCTTATATTGGCTATCCACGTTCATTAAATGCACTGACTTGTGTAAACGAAGCAAGTAAAAATATATAATTCAGGAGGAATATTATGGAAGATTTATCAAAAAGCGTTATATTCGGAATAGGAGAAAAAAATCCATTCGGACAGTATTTTAAAGGGCAAAGCTATCTAAATATGATTTCCATAGAAGGCATAGCCGTAGGCAATGTTACCTTTGAACCCGGCTGCCGCAACAACTGGCATATTCATCATGCAGATAAAGGAGGCGGACAGATACTTCTGTGTACAGGCGGTAATGGCTGGTATCAGGAATGGGGTAAAGACGCACAACCCCTTAAGGCAGGCGATGTTGTTCACATCCCAGCAGGTGTAAAGCACTGGCACGGTGCCGCAAAGGACAGCTGGTTTGTTCACTTATCTCTTGAGGTACCCGGAGAAAACGCATCAAATGAATGGCTTGAGCCTGTGTCAGACAATGATTATATAAATTTATAATAAAACAATACGGAGGTAAATTTTATGTTAGGAAATTTTAGTTATTGCAATCCCACAAGACTTTACTTTGGAGAAAATTCCCTTGATAACCTTTCTGCAGAACTTTCAAAATACGGCAGTAAAGTAATGCTTACTTACGGTGGCGGATCTATTAAAAAATCCGGACTTTACGACAAAGTAGTTGCCATACTTAAGGAAAGCGGAAAGGAAATTTTTGAAGATCCCGGTGTAATGCCAAATCCTACAGTTGAAAAACTTTATGAAGGATGCAAAATTGCAAAAGAAAATGATGTGGATCTTATTCTTGCTGTAGGCGGCGGATCAGTATGTGACTATTCAAAAGCAGTATCTGTTTCCGCATGGTGCGAAGAAGACCCATGGGATAAATATTATCTCAGAATGGAAGACGTTGACAACAGAATTATTCCTGTAGGCTGTATTCTTACAATGGTAGGTACAGGCTCAGAAATGAACGGCGGTTCAGTTATAACCAATCACGAAAGCAAACTTAAAATTGGTCATGTGTTCGGTGATAATGTATTCCCTAAATTTTCAATACTTAATCCTGTACTCACATACACTCTTCCCCAATATCAAATGGTTGCAGGTTTTTATGACATTATGTCACACATTCTTGAACAATACTTCTCAGGTACTGATGACAACACATCAGACTATATTATGGAAGGTCTTTTAAGGTCCCTTATCCACAGCTCTGAAATTGCAGTAAATGATCCTGAGAACTATGAAGCAAGAAGCAACATTATGTGGACTGCATCATGGGCATTGAACACACTTATTGCAATGGGAAAAACAACAGACTGGATGGTTCATATGATAGGTCAGTCTATAGGTGCCTACACAGATGCAACACACGGAATGACCCTTTCTGCAATTTCAATGGCATATTACAAATATATTATGCCTTACGGTCTTGACAAGTTTAAGAAATATGCGGTAAATGTATGGAACGTAAATCCTGACGGCAAAACTGATGAAGAAATTGCCAATGAAGGTCTTAACAAAATGGAAGACTGGATGAATAGAATAGGTCTTGTTATGAATATAAGTGAGCTTGGTGTTACAGAGGATATGCTTGACGGCATTGCCAAAGGTTCCTTTATACTGACAGGCGGATACAAAACTTTAAGCCATGATGAAATTGTAGACATTCTTAAAGCAAGTATGCACTGATATAACAATTTATAAATAAAATTTCTATTATTTATGCTAACAGCCACAGGGCAATTGCTATTAATAATAATTGAAACTGTATTTATACTTTTTCAGAAATACAGCCGGCAATTGACAACAAAATATAAATTATTCATTTATATTTTACACTCTTTGTTTTTTCCCCTTACCCCCTTAATATACTTAAACGGCAAAAGTCATCGGACGTCAGCCCCTACAGTCATTTGTTAGCTTTACATTAAATTTGTTTATGACAAAAAAAGAAGATGTCTGTCCATAACAGTTTCATCTTCTCTGAACCTTAGCAATTGCCCTTATTTGTATTATTTATTATTATTTTAATGACCTTGTTTGCCGGAACTATAAAAGAAATTTAATTTATTCATTTATAAAACAGGGGAAGTATTTTCTTCTGGGTAATGTTCCTATTAAAATTTTCAAATTACACAGAAAAAGTACATTTGCACCTCCACTGTCATTTATAAATGCAGTAATAATAAATTTCTTTAAGCCTTCCTGCACATATTATATAACGGAGTTCTTTTTGTAAAAGAACTCCGTTTTTTCATTTCTTGCAATAATATTACTCTTCACTTTTCACAATATTTTTAATATTCTTTTCGGCCTTTACTCTGGGCACCATAACTATATGACCGCAGCCGCAGCACTCCATTCTGAAATCTGCCCCTATCCTCATTATCTTCCATTCCCTGGAACCACAAGGGTGAGGTTTTTTCATTGTCACTATATCGCCAATATCAATATTCATTTCTGTTCCTCCTTATTATGCACAACAACCTGGGGAAAAGGTATTTCAATTCCCTCTTTTTCAAATCTTTTTAATATAAACTTACGCAACTCTCTTTCAACTCTCCAGTTTTCCCCTATTTTGCTGTCAGCAGTAATTCTTATTACAACAGAACTTTCTGCAAGTTCATTTATTCCCAAAACTTTAGGAATATCAATAATCCCCTCAATAATCTTATTATTAAATAATCTCTCAAACTCATCTTTAAGCACAGCAAACACTCTGTCCATATCTTCCCCGTATGAAACAGATATATCCACAATAGCTCTGTTAAATCCTTTGCTCATATTTGTAACTATTGAAATTTGTCCATTTGGCACAATGTGAACATTCCCGTCAGAATTTCTTATTCTTGTAGTTCTTATTCCTATTGCCTCAACAGTACCGCTGTATCCGTTAAGCTCCACAATATCTCCTACACCAAACTGATTTTCCGTTATTATAAAAAGTCCTGCCAGCATATCCTGTACAACGTCCTGTGCACCTAATCCCACAGCAACAGATACCGCACTTCCCAGTGCAATTATTGATGTAATGCTTACTCCCCACATGACCAGAATATCACATATTATTATAAAGTAAATAACATACTTACATAAACTTGAAAGCAGAGAAGCAACTGTATCAGAATTTCTTTCCATTGAAAATTTAGAAAACGCTCTGTATATAATTTTTTTTGATATTTTTACAAGAAACACTGAAATAGTAAAAAGCAGAATTGTAATTACAATTTTAATTATAAATTCTGCTATATCTTCAAATTCAATCATTTCCGCAGTTTTTTTAAGTAAATTTGATATATCCATATTATCAGCTCCTTAGTTTATTATAAAATAACCGGGCATTTTTTGCAACAGATAATTTAAATCTTAAATTTATTTTGTATTTCCTGTTTTTATAGATTCTGTAATATTGGGTATGGTCATCTTACTGTAGTTTGCGTATAGGCTTCCTTTTTAAGTTTGAATCTTTAGTAAAATTTAGCTTTGCTGAATTTTACGTTACTTGCAATAATATGCAGATACACCGATTCAGAACTTTTGCTTCGCAAAAGTGGCACTGCGTGCCATCATATACTTTTTCCGATACAAAAGGTTGGTTTTCAACCCAAGATTGAAAGTGCTGAGCGTGCCGTTGGGTTACTTCTCCCAATTCAAATGGTTGGTTTTCAACCCAAGGTTAAAAGTTATGAAGAGCAGTAAGCCATAGGCTGACTGAGGGGGCATAAAACAACACCAATTGACAAAGAACAAAAAAACTAACATTATATTCTCTTTCACAAAAATTTTCAGATAGTTTAGAAACAAAGTATAAATAGAAAAAGCACACTTAATACAGCTTAAAGTGTGCTTTTTTTGCTTTTATAAATTTCTCAAATACTCTACAGCCATAAATATGTATTCACTGTTTGTCGGTTTCCTTTTCAACCATTGAAATCCCGCATTTTTATAAAATTCATTTTCTCCTCCATAATTCCACGCTTTTTCAATAG
>CAZGIC010000071.1:0-12636 GCA_964526435.1 uncultured Lachnospiraceae bacterium
TTTACTTCCCTAAACAGAACTCACTGAATATCTTATCAATAATATCCTCCTCAAGGGCCTCACCCGTAATTTCCCCCAAAGCCCCATAAGCCTCTGTAAGATCCATTGATATAAAGTCCTCAGGCATTCTGTTCTGAACGGTTTCCATAACATTTTCAAGGTATCTTTTCGCCTTAAAAAGACTTTCCTTGTTTCTTTCTCCTGATATTAAAACTTCATTATTAATATTAATATCACCGAATGAAAACATTTCCTTTATTTTTTCGTAAATGTCCTTTATTCCCATATCTGATTTGACAGAAATATTCACAGGATCCAGCTCCTTTATAGCCTCCATATCAATTTTCTGTTCAAGGTCAAGCTTGTTTACAAGAGTTATTGTTTTCTTTCCCTTTACAAGCTCAATAAGCTCCATGTCCTCTTCAGTAAGCTCTCTGCTTCCGTCAAACATAAGGAGTATAAGATCCGCCTTTTCAGCAAGGCTTTTTGACTTTTCAACACCTATCTGTTCAATAATATCATCTGTTGCCCTTATACCTGCCGTATCTATAATATTAAGGGGAATACCGTACACATTAAGCATTTCCTCAAGACTATCTCTTGTAGTCCCCGGTATATCAGTTACAATTGCTCTGTCCTCTTCAAGCATAGCATTTAAAAGGGAGGATTTTCCCACATTGGGACGTCCTAAAATAACTGTCCTTATCCCCTCCTTATAAATTTTTCCCGTGTCCGCAGACTTAATAAGCTTATCAACAGCAATAAGTGCCTTTTGCGTATTTTCAGCAACCATATTGTATGTCATGGTTTCATCATCATGCTCAGGATAATCTATTCCTGCCTCAATATGGGCAAGCATTGTAAGTATATCCTCTCTTATTTTGTGTATTTCCTTTGAAAGTCTTCCTTCAAGCCTCAGCATAGCTGCTTCACGGCTGGCATCTGTCTTGGCATTTATAATATCTATAACAGCCTCTGCCTGTGTCAAATCAATTCTGCCATTTAAAAATGCCCTCTTTGTAAATTCTCCCGGCTCAGCCATTCTTGCTCCTGCTTTTATAACAGTATTAAGCACGGCAGTAACAGCCCTGTATCCTCCATGAGTATTTATTTCAACAACATCTTCACGGGTATAAGTATTTGGTGCCCTCATTACAGACACAAGAACTTCATCAATAACCTTGTTTTCATAAACAATATTACCAAAATGAATTGTATGACTTTTCTGTTCAGAAAGCTTTTTGCCCTTTACGGAGGCAAAAATACTGTCCGCAATATTAACAGCCTCATTACCGCTAAGACGAACAATACCTATACCACCGTTTCCCGTTGCAGTAGATATAGCGGCTATAGTATCATCAACATTAACTTTAAGCATAGTGTTCAACCTCCATAAAACATTTTTATTTTCAAGACTTTCTTCCACATCTTTACTGATAATCTTGTCTTATAATTATTCCCATTTGATATAAAAAGGCACAGGCTGCCGCCTATGCCTTTAACATTCTTCTTTTTTAAAATCATTAAAGCTGATTTTAATACTTAGTAATTTTTTCTGTTAGAATAATTGTTTTTTAAAGCAATTACAACATATCTGTAAGGTTCAGTGCCTTCACTGTATGTAGTAACATATCTGTCATTCTGCAGTGTTGCATGAATTATTCTTCTCTCATAAGGATTCATAGGCTCAAGAGTAATGTTTCTTCTGTTATGCTTAGCCTTTTTAGCAAGATTAATAGCAAGCTGTTCAAGAGTCTTTTGTCTTTTAGCTCTGTATCCCTCTGTATCAAGAGTAACATTCATATAAGGGTACTCGCCCTTATTGACAACAAGATTTGTGAGATACTGAATACTGTCAAGAGTTTGTCCTCTCTTGCCAATAATTGTACCCATATCATCGCCTTTCATATCTATAAAAATATGCTTGTTATCTTTAAATTCCGCAGTAATTTCAACATTCATCTTCATATTATCAAATACTTCATTGAGAAAGTCGGTAGCAACTGCAACAATTTTATTTTTATCTTCTTCAGTAAGACTTGCTCTTGCTGATTCATTTTCGGCAGCAGGCATTTCTGAAACAACATCTTCAGTAACAACAGTTTCCTCTTTTACAGTTTCAACTGTTTTTTCTTCCTTAACTTCAGCTTTTTTTGTTTCTATGATTTCAGGCTTTTTCTCAGCCTTAGTTTCTTTCTTCTCTTCTTTCTTTTCTATGCTTTCTGCAGACTGTACTTCCTCATCTTTACTGCCTGTTACAGTAACGAGAACTTTAGCAGGTTTTGCTCCGATACCCAGAAAACCTTTTGTCGGCTCATCAATAACCTTATATTCAACATCAAGCAATCCTACACCAAGTTTAGCACAAGCATTGTCAATAGCTTCATTAATAGTCTTACCTGTCATTTCAATTTGTTTCATTATTTGTTTCCTCCCTTTTTATGCTTCTTATCATTGGGAACAATTATATCTGCAGCACCAATTTTTTCAAAATGTCTGTTAAGTATAAGCTGCTGACAAAGCTGGAATATATTTGATACTATCCAATAAACACCGATACCTCCGGGAAGTGACAGCGTAATCCATGCCATCATAAGAGGCATAGTAATATTCATAATTCTCTGCTGAGACTTCATTGCAGGGTCAGTGGTTTTGTTTTTCTTTGTCATAATCCATGATGACAAGAATGTTGTAACACCTGAAAGAATAGGAATTATAAGCTTTGGTGACAGAGCGAAGCCAACTGTTTCTGTAAGATTAAGCCCCAGGAAATATTCAATAGAAGTCTTAGCCTCATATGCAGTATCAAAATCAACAGATGCAACTGCAGTTTTAAGCTGATCAACCTCTCCGGGATCAAGAAGATTTATTATTCTGTTAAACAAATCAACATCAATAGTTGTACCGTCAGGCACACTTCCAAACTGAGCAAAACTTCTTACAATCTCAAGTAAAGTTGAATCAGTCTGTGCAGCTGTAAGCACAATTGTTGACAACTGAGTATAAATATCATTAATAATATCAATATACTTAAATGGATTCTGCATTACCTGGTACAGACCAAGAAAAATAGGAAGCTGAATAAGCAATGGCAGGCATCCGCTGAAAGGGCTTACATTATTATCACTGTAAAGCTTCTGAGTCTCCATCTGCATTTTCCTCTGAATTTCAGGATCAGAGGTACTGCCCTTATACTTTTCCTGTATTTTCTTAAGTTCAGGTGAAAGAGCCTGCATTTTAAACATAGACTTCTGCTGCTTATAAGAAAGAGGAATCAAAAGGCAGCGTGTAAAAATAGTCAGTAAAATAATAGAGATACCCAATGAATTTGCATGAACACCAAGACTATAGATAATGTTAAAGAAAAAATCAATAACATGTCCCAAAATCCATGCAATAGGTCCCACAATAATACCGGGATCTTTCATAATATTTCTGGAAACAGCTAACAAGTTTAGCAACAACGGTATATCCTCCTTTATGGTACAGGGTCATAGCCACCCTTGTGAAAAGGATGACATTTCAAAATTCTTCTCACAGCCAGATATCCGCCCTTCCAACAGCCGTACTTCTCAATCGCCTCATAGGCATAGGCGGAGCAAGTAGGGACAAACCTACAACATCTGGGCGTATATGGTGTAATATATTTTCTGTAAAAGCCTATCAAAAATAGTGCTGTTTTTTTCACAAGGCCATCAATCCTTTTTTTCCGACTTCAGTAATCTTTGTTTTCTTAACAAGTGCAAAAGTGCACTTTCAATTTCCTTATAACTGGCATCTTTTGCCGAATTTCTGGCTATAACCACAATGTCATAACCATTTAAAATATTTTTTTCAGATAATCTGTAACTTTCCCTCAGCAGTCTTGTTATTCTGCTGCGCACTACACTGTTGCCAACCTTTTTACTTACGGAAATCCCGTACCTGTTGACTTCACTACCATTTTTAATCGAATACATAACAAGCAGTCTGTTGGCAATTGAGCGCCCTCTGTTATATACGTATCTGAACTGATAATTTTTTTTAAGGGATTCGGTAAACAGCATTTTCATCCCCCTTTTTAATTATAAAAATTCCAATCAGAACAACAAAGCCCACTTAAAAAGCGGGCTTCCAATTATGCAGATAAAACCTTTCTGCCTTTTCTACGTCTTGCAAGTATTACTTTTCTGCCGTTAGCAGTTCTCATTCTCTTTCTGAAGCCATGTACTTTGCTTCTCTGTCTTTTCTTTGGCTGGAATGTCATTTTCATATCAAAAGCACCTCCTTATTTAAAATACTCTATTTACTTAAAGTCAAATCAAGCACTAGTCCTATTATAGTTTAAAAATCAACTTTAGTCAAGAAAAATTTTTACTTTTTCTCACAATAAATTAATATTTGTAAAATAAGAACAACTTTTACGGGTATAATAATATAAAAATTGTCAGGGGAGAATCAGTAAAATGAAAAAATGGTCAAAAATTATATCAGGACTTGTATTCATATCCCTTTCAATAAACCTTTTTCTTTCCCCCCATTCTCTTGTTGTAGGCGGAGCTTCCGGTGTGGGGATTATACTTGACAAGCTTTTTAATATTCCCATTTCTGTAACAAATCTTATTATAAACATTCCCCTGTTACTTACTGCCATTAAAATAAAGGGGGTCTCCTTTGTAAGGGATACATTTTTCACAACATTTTTATTTTCACTTATTTTACAGCTGACATCTGTATTGCCGCCGATAAATACAGATCTTATCATTGCTGCAATATTCGGCGGCACACTTACGGGAATCGGTGTGGGGCTTATATTTCTTGGCAATGCCACAACAGGAGACAGCGACCTTCTCGCCGCAATTATACATCAGTATTACCCGTATTTTTCAACAGCAAAAATAATGCTTGTTATAGATATGCTTATTGTAATTTCAGGAATGTTTGTTCTTGGCATAACAAACGCTCTCTATGCTCTCATAGCCATTTATATAATGGGGAATGTAATCGATATAATTCTGGGGGGATTTGACTTTGCCAAAGCTGTATTTATAACCTCATCAAACTGTGCAGTTATAGGACTTACCCTTACAAGTCAGCTTTCAAGAGGTGCCACATATATAGACTGCAAAGGCATATACACAAATGAAAATAAGGGTATGATACTCATTGTGGTTTCAAAAAGAGAGGTGCACAAACTGAAAGAAATTGTTTATGAACTTGACAGAAACGCCTTTGTAATTATAAATGATGTAAGAGAAATTCAAGGCAACTTCAGAAGATAGCATTATTTTAATTCAACCCTTTTATCCACAGTAAAAATTTTTCTCAATAATCACTCCCTTTGTGGAAAAGTCACCCTTTCTCAGCATAAGTTTTATTCTTATCCCCAAAGTTTTCAGACTTTTCCACAAACTCTTGTTTAAATACCCCCCAAAACCGCTTTACATCTGGAATTTCTGCTGTGGATATTTTTTTACAGCTTTATTTTTTTATTTTTATCAATTTTTAAAATTTTACATATTTTAAGATACTTCCACTCTATTATACACAGATTTCACAGTCATCTTATTTATTTACAATTTATCCACATATACACAATAATTCTTTCCGGCTCAATTATATATCCACACCTCTTTCCACATCAATTGTTAATAATATCAACTTCAATACCATATAATTTTACATATATATTTTAGAAATATTTAACAAATTCCCATATTTTTAAACAATTTTATTGTATATTTTGTCATCATATGCTATAATGAGGCAAAAGGAGGGATTTTATGAATTTAACTGTAATGTGGCTCATTCTTGCCATAATACTTTTTATTATTGAAGCAGTTACAGTTGGTATGGTCTGCATATGGTTTGGTATAGCTGCCATTGTATCAATGTTCAGCACATTTATTACCTCAAATGTATACATACAATGGACTATATTTATTATAGTTGCAGTTATCACCCTTATACTGTTCAGACCCCTTTCAAAAAAATCAATTTCAAATTCAGGGGAAAAAACCAATTCAGATGCTTTAATAGGCAGAACAGCTTTTCTTACAGAAGAAATCAATGAAGAAAAACAGGGCAGACTTAAACTTGGAGATGTAAGCTGGATAGCCGTTACAAACTCAGGCGAAACCATACAAAAAGGCGAAAAAGTTAAAATTATATCTATTTCAGGTAATAAGCTTGTTGTTGAAAAAGAATAGGAGGAGTTTTATGATATTTGTTATTATTTTAATCGTTATTATTATTGCCGTTGCCGGCTCATGTGTAAGAATTGTGCCACAGGCAAGGGCTTATGTTGTTGAATTTTTAGGTGCATACAAAACTACATGGAGCACAGGTCTTTACTTTAAAATACCATTTTTTGAAAGAGTGGCAAAAAATGTAAACCTTAAGGAACAGGTCATAGACTTTCCGCCCCAGCCTGTTATCACAAAGGATAATGTAACTATGCAGATCGATACAGTTATATTTTTCCAGATAACAGACCCTAAACTCTACTGCTATGGTGTTGAAAATCCCATAAGTGCCATTGAAAACCTTACATCAACAACACTGAGAAATATAATAGGCGATATGGAGCTTGATGAAACCCTTACCTCAAGAGAAGTAATAAACACTAAAATGGGTGCATCTCTTGATGAAGCAACAGATCCATGGGGAATAAAGGTAAACAGAGTGGAACTTAAAAACATAATGCCTCCTGCCGCCATTCAGGAATCTATGGAAAAGCAGATGAAGGCAGAGAGAGAAAGAAGAGAGGCTATACTTATTGCAGAAGGTGAAAAGAAATCCACAATTCTTGTTGCAGAAGGCAAGAAACAGTCTGCAATTCTTGAAGCTGAAGCTGAAAAACAGGCCGCAATTTTAAAAGCTGAGGCTGAAAAGGAAAAGAGAATAAAAGAAGCCGAAGGTCAGGCAGAGGCAATTTTAAAAATACAGCAGGCAAATGCTCAGGGTATAACAATGCTCAAAGAAGCAGGTGCAGACGAAAGCGTTCTTACATTAAAGAGCCTTGATGCCCTTGCTAAAATGGCTGACGGCAAAGCTACAAAGATTGTTGTCCCCAGCAATATTCAGGGCATAGCAGGACTTGCAACCACATTAACAGAGGTTATAAAAGATAAATAATCAGCTATGCAAAAGGGACTTCAAAAGAAGTCCCTTATGTATTATAAATATTTTGTTACTGCAAAGCAAGACTTATAATAAGCCCCTTATTCACCTTCTCCATCATTTCACCATCAAGATAACCTATTTTTTCCTTAAGCCTTCTTTTATCAATTGTCCTTAACTGCTCAAGAAGTATAACAGAGTCCTTGCTCAGGGAATAATGTCTGCTGTCCACTTCAATATGAGTAGGCAGCTTCGCCTTGTTGATCTGTGAAGTTATTGCAGCACAAATCACTGTAGGTGAATATCTGTTTCCTACATCATTCTGAATAATAAGAACAGGTCTTACCCCGCCCTGCTCCGAACCTATGACAGGGCTAAGATCTGCATAAAAAATATCTCCTCTTTTAACAATCATATTATCACACCTTATTTCAGTTTAGTGAAATAGCATCACAAGCTCAAGCCTTATGTACAAACAACAGTTACTTAAATACCTTAGACCTTTAAGCCTGTTTAAATGCTCTCTTCTTATGTGATATTATGGTCATCTTCAATTTCTTTTATACCTTAGTTTCCCTTTTTTGTATTTATAATTTCACCATTTTTTATATAAACTCTGGGCACCCTCTTGCCCACATTACACACAATTTCATAATTGATAGTTCCTGCAATTTGGGCAAGTTCTTCGGCAGATACTGTATTTTTCCCGTCACTGCCCATAATTATTACACTGTCCCCGGGCTCTGCATCAGGTATATGTGATATATCTATCATCATCTGATCCATACATACATTTCCTATAACAGGAGCATAGGTTCCCTTTACAATAACCCTGCTCTTATTTGAAAAAGCTCTTGAATATCCGTCCGCATAACCTACAGGAATAGTTGCAACCTTTGTTTTATGAGTTGTGAAATAGGTTCTGCCATAGCCTACACTTACATTCTTCTCCAAACCCTTAACATAGCTTATCTGTGACTTCAGGCTCATTGCCGGTTTAAGATTGACCGGATGTGTAACCTGGTTACTTGGATACAAACCGTATATAATAATGCCAGCCCTTACCATATCAAGCTGTATTTCAGGCATATCAAGTATGGCACCGCTGTTTGCACAATGCCTTATAAAGTCTGTATACCCCATTTCATTAAGTCTGTCAGTCACATATCTGAACTTTTTGTACTGAACCCTTGTAAAAGTCTTATCCTTTTCATCTGCCGTTGCAAAGTGGGTAAATATACCTGTTACCTTTAAATTTGGCAGGGTGAATATTTTTATAATTTCATCAATGCTGTCATCAGTAGGCATAAAGCCTATTCTGCTCATACCTGTGTCAATTTTAATATGTACCAGAGCCGTCTTTCCAAGCTTACATGCAATATCAGACATTAGCTTTGCCGTTTCATATCTAAACACTGTCTGTGTAAGGGAATAATTTATAACTGTTTCAAGCTGTCCCTCAACTGTATTCCCCAGTATAAGTACAGGCACCTGTATACTCCACTGCCTTATCTGAACACCCTCATCGCAGGTAGCAACAGCAAGCTGATCCGCTCCGTTATAAAGGCATACCTTGCTCACTTCTTCAGCACCGTGACCATATGCGTCAGCCTTTACGACTGCCATTAGTTTTGTTTCCTGCTTAATTCTTTTTCTTATTTCTCTTATGTTGTTTCCTATGGCATCAAGATCAATTTCAGCCAGTATTCTGTGGTACTCATACATTAAAATACACTCCCCGCTTATTTTAATATTTATCCTTAATTGTTTAAAATTTTAAAATCCTCGTCCTTTAAACTACAATTATAAACGAAATTACTGAATTCTGCAACTATTCTTTCATTATTTTCCCCATCATATATAACAAGCTTAAGAGGATTCTGACTTTCATTGTCTACCCACAGCTTTTCTGTTGCAAGCAGTTCATTTCCCCCTGCAATTTTAGCTTCAAGAACAGTACATCTGCTTTCGTCAAGATTTGCTGTTTCAACTCCAACATCTTTGCTTTTCACATAATTCTCAAGAAAACTGAACAGTATTATTTCACGCCTTGATGCCTTATCAGGGGGATTTACACTTATTTTATTATCCTTAAGATTAGGATTGTACTGCCACACCATTTCTCCGTCATACATTACAATATTATTCTTATATTCTTCAGGCTTATCTGTTTCAATTCTGTACCTGCCGTCCTGTGCAGCAATCTGTCTTGTTTCATATACGGTTTCTCCCTTGTTTGATATGTATGTAAGGGTGCAGTCTGTGGAATAACTCTCCATTGCCATTAACTTCTCCTGTATTGTGGGATATGAATTTTCAGTTCTTATACAGCCTGTCATCATAAGTATGGATAAAAATAAAATTAGCCTTTTCATAATAACCCTTCTCTTTACTGATAGATAATTATATGAAAAGACTAATACTTAAATTACATATTTATTTTTTCTTCTTTGTTTTAGCCGCTTTATCAGAAGTTTTAGCAGCCTTTTTCTCAGCCTTGGCTTTTTCCTTTTTAGCTTTTTCCTCAGCCTTTACCTGTTCAGGACTCTTCATACCGATCATATTTACAATATAAAGTCCTGCAATTTCAATTTTAACTGATTTTTTCACAGGCAAAGCATTGTATACACGCTTATCAGTAATAAGTGTAACTATCTGGGGACCGATTTTAACCTTAACAAAGCACATTTTCATAAACTTGCTCCATTTAGGCACATTTTCAGTAACCGCTTTAGGCAGTGACTTAACATTTGACATTCTGTCCCTTGACTTGTCTATAATATAAGCAGTCTGAAGCATTTTATGCTGTTCAATCATTTCATTCTGCTCATTCATTTTCTTATAAGCCTTCTTATTTAAGAAAAAAAGAATACCGGCAATAACAGCAACAATAACAACAATCAATATAAGCCAGTCGCCCCAACCCATAGTACCCATTGTCATCCTCCTTTCACTATCTCCTGTCAATATTCGACAAATTACTGTTTTTTTAGTTACATTAATTAACCTCAACAAATATTATTATAGTTGACTTGACAGACCTTGTCAAGTCAACTATAATTAAATTAGTACAATTTTTTTCAAAGGAGGGTTTAAATGTCTGAGATTTCAGAAAGGCTCAGAAACAAAGTAACAAATATACTGTCACTTCTTGACCATATGTACCCCACAGAAGACAAATGTTACTTAAATTACAGCAATGCCTATGAACTTTTAATTGCAACAATGCTTTCTGCCCAATGTACCGATGACCGTGTAAACATTGTCACAGAAAATCTATTTAAAAAATATACAAGCCTTGAAGCTTTTGCTCAGGCAGATATTAAAGAACTTGAACAGGATATACGTTCAACAGGTTTTTATCATAATAAAGCTAAAAATATTATTCTGGCAGCAAATCAGTTAATAAATCAATACAACGGAGAAGTTCCCTCTGATGTAGCCTCTCTTACAAGTCTTGCAGGAGTAGGCAGAAAAACAGCAAACGTCGTAAGAACACACATTTTTCACATTCCAAGCATAGTTGTAGATACCCATGTAAAAAGAATAAGCAAAAAACTTGGGTTTACCCAAAGCGATGACCCGGTAAAAATTGAATTTGAACTTATGGACATTTTCCCCGAAGAACACTGGGGAAGATACAACACACAGGTAATAGCCCACGGCAGAACTATATGCAAGGCAAGAAAACCTGACTGTGAAAACTGTCAGCTTAATAAAGAATGTGATTACTATAACGAAAAATAAATAATCTATTTAAGGAGAATGTATTATGAAAATATGGCTTGAAAATTTCAAAAACAGAATACTGGACACATTTAATGAAAGAGTTGTTTTTATAGGTATACAGGGAAGTTACGGAAGAGATGAAGCTACAGAGAGCAGTGACATAGACGTTGTTGTTATACTCGACAAATTTACATATAATGATTTAAAAACATATAATGATGCCATATCAGATCTTCCCAAAAGAGATAAAATATGCGGATTTATTTCAGGCAAAAAAGAGCTTTCAAACTGGGTCGCATCACAACTTTTCCTGTTTTATCATGATACGAAACCCCTTTACGGTGATTTAAGCTGGCTCAGCGGCAGAATAAGAAAAGACGATGCATGGCGTTCCTGCAAAACAGATGCCTGTGAAATTTATCATAGCTGTGTTCACAATTCCCTCCATGAAAGAGATACAAATATTTTAAAAAATCTCTATAAGGAAGCAGCCTTTGCCCTTCAGGCAAAATATTATTACAAAAAAGGGAAATACATAAGAAGAATACACGAACTTTTACACTTTCTTACAGGCACAGATGCCGTTATACTTAACAATTACTTCGACAAATTTTATGAAACAGATTTCGATAAGGCATCTGAACAGCTTATGGAATGGTCAGCAGATATTATAAACGGAAATATTTAAAAAGTATAATTTGCATTATGCACTTATTGAAAAGGACTATATTTCAGACCTGAATAATTACACAAATAACATGTAAATAACGTAATATTTAAAATCACCGTATAAATATGCCTTGTAAGTCGCATACTATTTACGGTGATTATTTTATGATTTCAAATATATTAGGCATAGTCACAGGCTTTGCCAACGGTTTTTTCGGTGCCGGCGGAGGAACACTCCTTGTCCCCGGTATGGAACGTTTTCTTAAAATTGAAGAGCACAAGGCACATGCCACTGCAATAGCCGTTATACTTCCTCTTTCAATTATAAGTGCAGTTATATACGCTTTTAAAATACAAATCCCATGGAGCACACTTATATATGTAAGCATAGGAGGCATAACAGGAGGTTATACAGGTGCCAGAATTCTAAGCAAATTTTCAGGCAAATGGCTTCATATTATATTTGGCGGCTTTATGATAATAGCTGCCGCAAAAATGGTGATTAAATGATTATATTAATATTAACAGGCTTTTTTGCCGGCATAATAAGCGGTATGGGCATAGGCGGCGGAACAATTCTTATTCCTGCCCTTACTATTTTTATGGATATTGACCAGAAAACAGCACAGGCAATAAATCTCTTTTACTTTGTCCCTACAGCCGTAATTGCAATAATAACTCATATAAAACATAAAAGAATAGAAAAGGATGTTCTTAAACCTCTCATTCTCTGGGGTGTAATCGGTGCAATAGCAGGCTCTGTCGTAATGAACTTTCTCGATCCATCTCATCTCCGCTTTGCCTTTGGTATATTTCTCTTTGTTCTTGGGCTTCTTGAAATAAAGAAAGGAATAAAAAAACAAAAATCATAAATTACAATTTGTAAAAGACTGAGGAGTGAAAAGTTAAAATTACCTTTAATTTATTCACTCCTCGTATAATAAGTTTAGACATCAAATTTAACGATGTTTAAACTTATTTTATTTTTATAAAATTTTTGTTTGTAAAGGCATAACCTGATGCCAAAATATAATCAAAGCCTCACTCCTTGCAAAGCTCACTTTGTTATTTATCTGCATCTATATGCCATCTTGCATATCTTAAGAGGATATATCCCCTCAACCCCTCTTGCCACAG
>CAZGIC010000072.1:0-12628 GCA_964526435.1 uncultured Lachnospiraceae bacterium
AATAAACACTTGTAAAAATAGCTGAAATGCTATAAAATGTATATATAGAATACGAGGAGGAAATGAATATGAAATCAGTAGTAATGGCTGAAGTTATATCAATGGATTTTATAACAGATGCAATATGTGCTTTAAAATTAAGATGTCCTGAAATTGCTGAAGAAGCAAAGGCTGGGCAGTTTGTAGAGGTTTATCCTGACAATGGTATAAATCTTTTGTCAAGACCTATAAGTATATGCGAAATAGATAAGGTTGAGGGCAGTTTGAAACTTGTATTCCAGATTGTTGGAAAGGGTACAAAGTTATTTTCAGAATTAAAAAAAGGAGATAAAATAAGGGTATTAGGTCCCTGCGGAAATGGTTATACTTTGAGTGAGGGAAAATCTGTTTTAGTTGGAGGAGGTATTGGAGTTCCGCCTCTCCTTGAAACTTGTAAGCAGTTAAAAGGTGAAAAAACTGTTGTACTGGGATTCAGAAGCGGTTCATTCCTTGTTGATGAATTTGAAAAGCTTGGAGCAAAGGTTTATGTAACAACTGATGACGGCTCTGTGGGCTTTAAGGGAAATGTTGTGGATCTGTTAAGAAGTGAAAACATAACAGGGGATATGATATATTCCTGTGGTCCTAAAATAATGCTTAAGTTTTTATCAATGTATGCAGAGGAAAAAGGTATTAAGTGTCAGGTATCAATGGAAGAAAGAATGGCTTGCGGAATAGGTGCCTGTGTAGGTTGTGTTATACCCGTTAAAGACGGAGAGTCATGGACATATAAAAAGGTATGTAAAGATGGTCCTGTTTTTGACAGCAGGGAGGTGTGCTGGTAATGAATACTAAGGTTAATATTTGCGGTGTTGAGCTGAAAAATCCCGTTATGACTGCTTCAGGTACTTTTGGAAGCGGAAGGGAATATTCCGAGTTTGTGGATTTAAACAGACTTGGGGCTGTTGTTGTTAAGGGTGTTGCAGACAAGCCATGGAATGGTAATCCTGCACCGAGAATTGCCGAAGTATACGGAGGTATGCTTAATTCGGTAGGTCTGCAAAATCCGGGAGTTGATTATTTTATAGAAAATGATATTCCTTTTTTAAGACAATTTGACACTAAGATTATTGTAAATGTGTGCGGACATTCAATTGAGGAATATGTCAATGTTGTTAAAAAGTTACAGGGACAGGATGTGGATCTCCTTGAACTTAATATTTCCTGCCCTAATGTAAGTGAAGGCGGTATGGCTTTTGGTACGGATCCAATAATGGTTGAAAAAGTTGTCAGTGCGGTTAAAAAGGAAGCAGACAAACCGCTTATTGTAAAGCTCAGCCCTAATGTAACAGATATTACGGAAACTGCAAAAGCCGCTGTTGCAGGGGGAGCTGACGGTCTTAGTCTTATAAATACTTTGACAGGTATGAAGATAGATATTTACAGAAGACAGGCGGTACTGGACAGAAAAATAGGAGGTATGAGCGGACCTGCCGTAAAGCCTGTTGCTGTCAGAATGGTATATCAGGTGTGTAAGGCTGTTAATGTGCCTGTAATAGGTATGGGCGGTATTTCAAATGCTGAGGATGCTATTGAATTTATAATGGCGGGGGCAACAGGTGTATCTATAGGTACAGCTAATTTTATAAATCCGAGAGCAACCATTGATACTATTGAGGGAATTGAAGAATATATGAAAAAATATAATGTCAATGACTTAAGTGAAATCAGGGGTATCATAGATTAGGAGGGGTTATATGAAAAAAATAATATGTTTCATTCTTGGTGCCGTGATAATGCTTATGGCACTGTCAGGCTGCGGAAGAACCCATAAAAATGAAATTGAAGAACTTATTTCTGATGTGGAGAGTAAAATAAATTTAGTTATGGTTGATGCATTGCCTATGCACGACAGGGGAACTATAGATACAGAGTTTTATATGGAGATTATAGACATTAAAAATAAGTTCACAGAGGCTAAAAATCTTTATGAAACAACTGACGGGGATCAGGATGAAGAAATACTTACAAGCCTTCAGGAGTGCAGTGAAAGTATTGAGGAAATACAAAGCCGTATTGATGATTTGAAAGCCAGAGAGGAAGAAGCGTTAAAAACTACTGCCGAAAGTTTGAAAAATGTGGCAGAACAGCTTAAAACCTATATGGAGGAGGGGCTTACAAAGGGGTATCTTGATCAGGCAAGACTTGATGAATTTAATGAACTTGTTACAAGAATTGATGAAATTGCTTCAGATCCTGATGACAGCGAGGATACCATAACAGAGCTTAATACAATCAGGGAAACTCTTGCTGTAATGGCTTCACAGTGTGCTGCCCCAAATGATGTTATTGATACACTTACAGGAATTGCAGTAAGTGAAAGTACAGAGACAACAACTGTTACAAGGGGAGAAGAAAGCACTGCGGCAGCTGCTGAAAATACAGAAAGCAGTGTGGATTTAAGTACTTTGATTGAAAATTATTCACTTCTTCAGAATGAGGCATCTCAAATGTTTGAGAGAGGTGATATAAGTGAAAGCAACTATATGACATTGCTGCAGGCAGGAACAACTCTTGCCGCACTTAAGGAAGAGGTTGATAAAAACGGTCAGAGCGATGCAGTAAATCAGAGAATTGAAGAGTGTCAGAAACAGATTAAGAATATTGCTGAGGGTATGGGGTCTGAACTTGCTGATAAGTTTTAAATCAGACTTAAAATAAGGATATAATTAATTTAAAAATTGTAAAGAAGAATCAGGTTTAGTTTTAAATCTGATTCTTTTTTTACATATTTTTTTAAGCAGAATTTGTTATTTTGAAATAAAAAATAAAATGGAAAATATTGCCTTAGTGTGTGATTATTTTAAATATAGAATAAAATGTCAGTTATATGTGAATTATGGAAAATATGTTGACAGTAAGTATTTATAGTGCTATAATATTACTAATAAAACTATATTATAGTCTTTTTGTGTAAACATATAAATTGGAGGCTGTAAATTAATAATACAAACAAATGAGGAGGAAATTGTAAATGAATTTAAAAAGGTCAATTGGACTTGGAATGTCTGTAGTAATGATGTTTTCAAGTTTGTATGTATATTCGGCAGAAAGCGTAGAAGATATAAGTCCGGAGCAAGAGGGTGCTGTGGAATATGTTTTGAGTGAGTTACTGGAAAGCAATGAAGATTCTTTGATTTCGGGACAGGCGGTTTCAGAAGATAAAACAGCTTTGTATTCTGGTTCTTACATAAATTCGGAGGGAACTGCAGAGGCTGATATATATGCTTATAAAAGACCGAGTGTAAATACAGGTGATGTAATTAAGGCAGGTGAAGAACTTAATTCATTGATGATTGTACCAATGGCGGGAATAGAAAAAGGGTCATATGTATATATAACTATAAATAACGGAAGTTTTGATGAGTCTTTAATTGATGAATGTCAATATATAGCAGCCATAGATGATGTTTCGGGCTTTAATGATTTAATAAGTGAAGCAGAGGCAAATGGAGGAAGTGAAGAGGCATATAATAATGTTTTGAAAGTTTATGTGCGTGATGCTGCCAGCAGATGGCTGCCATATAATCTGGAATATATTGATTCTACTACATTGAAGGCTGAATTGTATCCTTTAAGCGACAGGGATGCAGGATGTGACAATAATCCTGTGACTTACGGACTGCCTGTTTATAACATTAAGCTTCCGGCAATAGCAGCCAGTGATTCAGGGACTGTTACAGTATCTGTAGACAAGGGAAATTCTTCAATAGAAAGTTGTGAAAATATTGTATATGCCTACAATAACGGATATGTTCTTTCTGATTCGGAATATCAGAAGGCTGACAATGTAAGAGCAGAAAGAGAAATAAATATAGAAGCAGGAGAACCAATACTGTTTAATGAAGAGGAAAATGCACTTATTGTAAAGCCTCTGGCAGGTGTTGACAGCGGGGACAGTATCCTGATTAAAATAAGTAACGGAAGCTTTGATGAGAACCTGATTGAAAACTGCCAGTACCTATCAGCAGCTGATAATACGACAACATGGAAATATTTAATTGATCTGGCAGAGGCAGCCGGAGGGAGTTTAAGGGTATACGAATCCCTTGCGAAATCACATGTAGCTGATGCTCAAAGCAGAGAAATGCCTTATAATCTGGTGTATATAGACTCATCAACGCTGAAAGCAGAGCTTTATCCTATTATGGATTCAGAGGTAAACAAAAGCAGCAGCAGTGTAGCTTGTGGTGTACCTATTTACAGAATACCGTTGCCGGCTGTGGCAGGTAATGAAGAGGGATATACAAAGGTTGCTGTTGATGGCAGAAATTCAAGTATAGAAAGCTGTGGCTGGTATACGATTGCAAGAATCAATTCAGAGCCTGAGTATAGCATAAATGATAATATTACTGTAGATGGAAAATGTACAGTAACTGAAAATTCTCTGATTTCTTATAATGATACACCGGCTTCATTGGTTATTAAACCTGTTGTGGGTGTAGGAAAGAGTGAAAGTGTAATAATACATATCAGAAACGGAAGTTTTGATGAGAGTCTGATTGAAGAGTATAAGTATAAGACGGCAGATAATTTAAGCTGGGATGATATGATTGGCATGGCAGAAGCTGAAGGAGGAAGCCTTGATACTTATTATAATTTGTCTGTAAGATATGTACGCGATGCCGGGAGCAGAGAACTTCCATATAATCTGGAGTATATAGATTCGTCAACATTAAGGGCAGAACTTTATCCTATTTGTGACGTAGATACAAATGCAGAATATAGTAGTGTTACAGATGGAATAGCTGTTTACAATATTTTGCTTCCTGCAGTGGCAGGAACAGATTTAGGAGAAGTTGAAGTTGCTGTTGATGGTAACGGCTCTACAATTGAAACAAGCGGATGGTATGAAATAGCGGAAGTTGCTGTCAATATACCTACAACAACTACTACTACAGAAAGTACAACTGTTGTTACTACAGAAAATGTAACAGAGGCAACGACAGAGATAACAACCGCTGATGTAACAGAGGCAACGACAGAGATAACAACTGCTGATGTAACTGAGATGACAACAGAATCAACAACTGATAATGATGCAGAAACTGCCACTGAGAGCACAACGGCGATAACAACTGAAGGTTCAACAGAAACCACAACAAAGAGAGTGTCATCAGGTGGCGGCGGTGGTGGTTCATCAAGCGTTACTGTAAGCAGCACATCAACTACAACTACAGAGGCGACCACCGAAACAACTACAGATGATGCTGAAACAGGGACACTAACGGAAACAGTGACAGAAACAACTACGGAAGAAACAACTTACACATTAGCAAACAGTGTGAGAATTACAATAGGAAGCGATAAAGTTGTTATAGGTGATGAAAGCTATGAAATGGATGCAGTTCCTTATATTCAACCGGGTTCAAATTCAACACTTGTTCCTTTAAGATTTGTGGCTATTGCTATAGCAGGTGGAAATGTTGAAAGTGCAGACAATAGCGATAACATTGTATGGGATGCTGTAACTAAGACTGCGAAAATTATATTTAATGATTTTAATATTGAGTTTACGGCAGGCAGTAATGTTATGGTAATTAACGGTGTGTCACAGACTATGAATAATGGAGTGCAGGCTGAAATTACAGACGGCAGAATGTTCGTTCCTTTCAGAGCACTGGGAGAAGCTTTAGGTGTTGGCGTTGAATGGGAGGCAGACACAAAAACAGCTATATATAATTTATAATACAATAATAAAATACAATTAAAATGCACAATACATAATTTTAAGTTAAATTATGCATTGTGCATTTTTTGATTCTGTAATATTTGGTGTGGTCGTTAAATGATATAATCCCCATTGAGTATTATATGTTTTTATTTTTCCTATGTTTGCTTAAAGGGGATAAAAAAACAGGTGCGGATTTAATTTCTGCACCTGTTTTTTGAATATATTAATATTTATACAACCTGTCCTTTTGTAATAACAATAGGGTCATCAGGAGTGCCTATTACCTGTTTGCCGTCGCTTATAACAGCTTCTTTATCGATAATTGCATTTTCGATTACACAGCCTTTTCCGATGTAAGAGCTTTTCATAACAATTGAATTATTAACTGTTGCACCTTCGGAAATAGTAACTTTTCTGAATAATACAGAATTAGAAACAGAGCCGTCAATAATTGTACCTGTACCTACAATTGAATTTTTCACTTCAGATGTTGGGTTAAACTTAGCCGGTGGATCATCACTTGGTTTAGTGCTGATATAAGGCTCACTTTTAACTATTGACATAACTTCAGGTTTGAGGAAGTCCATATTTGTTTCCATATAGGCTTCAACACTGTTAAGAGTGTTCCAATAGCCTTCAAAGTTATAGCCGAAAATATTCAAATGGTTTTTATTTCTCAATATTATATCTTTAACAAAGTCATAATATCCCTTCGGAATAGCTGTTTCAAGAAGTTTAATAAGAAGTGGTCTTGAAATAACATATATACCGAGAGAAATATTGCTGCTCTTAGGCTCAATAGGTTTTTCCTCAAAGCTTGTAAGCTTCATATCATCGTCAAAGGTCATAACACCGTAATCATGAGGGTCTTTTGTTGTTCCTTCAACATTTTTAGTGACAATAGTTATATCAGCATTTTTTTCAACGTGGCATTCAAGAACTTTTTGATAGTCCATTTTATAAATTGCATCACCTGAAGCTATAACAACATATGGTTCATGACTTCTCTTAAGGAAAGATATATTCTGATAAATTGAATCAGCTACACCTCTGAACCAGAAATTGTTTTCGCTTGTAAGGAAAGGTGTAAATATGTATAAACCGCCTTCCTTTCTGTCAAGATCCCACCACTTAGCTGAAGATAAGTGATCCTGAAGGCTTCTTGAATTATACTGAGTGATAACTGCAACTTTATTAATTGAAGAGTTTGACATATTACTCAATGCAAAGTCTATTGCTCTGTAAGAGGAAGCAACCGGCATAGCGGCAATTGCCCTTACCTTACAAAGTGCTTTTAATCTTTCACTGTTGCCGCCGGCAAGTATAATACCTATAGCTTTCATAATTAAATTCCCTCCTCTATTATTATTACAGATTTTCCGCTTGGAAGCTTGTTGTCTGTGTAGTTTTCAGAAACTGTGTTTCCGTAAATTACACAGTTTTTACCGATTTCAATATCATCGGGAACATTTGTGTTGTTACCGATAACTGTAATGCCTGTATTATAGATATTAGGCTTTCCTTCGTTTGGAATGTTGTCTCCGGCACCCATAACAACATTACTGCCTATAGTTGTGTTCTGGTCAATTATACATCTGTCAATTACAGTGTTTTTGCCTATGCGGCAGCCTTCCATAATTATGGAGTCTTTTATAACGGCACCTTCTTCAATAACAACATTTTTACTGAGAACGGAATGTTCAACCTTACCATCAACCTGACATCCTTCTGAAATAATACTGGTCTTTATTTCAGAATTTGGTCCTGCATACATAGGTGGCTGCAGGTCACTGTTTGTATATATCTTCCAGAAATCTTCATAGAGATTAAACTCAGGAAGTGTTTTAATAAGTTCCATATTAGCTGCCCAGTAGGATTCGATTGTACCTACGTCTTTCCAGTAATCCTTAAATCTGTAAGCATAGAGAGTCATACCTTTGTTAAGCATTGAAGGTATAATATGCTTTCCAAAGTCACTGTCTGAGTGAATTCTGTTATCTTCAATAAGAGCTTCTCTCAGCTTATCCCAGGTGAATATGTATATACCCATACTTGCAAGATTGCTCTTTGGATGAGCAGGTTTTTCTTCAAATTCGTAAATTTTGTCATTTTCGTCGGCATTCATAATACCAAAACGGCTTGCTTCTTCCATTGATACTTCAAGAACTGCTATTGTAACATCACAGTTATTTTGTTTATGGAATTTAAGCATAGCTGCATAGTCCATTTTGTAAATATGATCACCTGAAAGAATAAGTACATATTCAGGTTTGTTTGCATCAATATAGTCAATATTCTGATAAATTGCATTAGCTGTACCTGAATACCATTCACCTTTTTCGCCCTCTCTCTGATGAGGTGCAAGAATGGATACACCGCCGTTTCTCACGTCAAGATCCCATGGTACACCTATACCTATATGCTGATTAAGGGTAAAAGGCTGATATTGGGTAAGTACACCTACGGTGTCTACACCAGAATTAACACAGTTACTCATTGGAAAGTCAATAATACGGTATTTACCGCCAAAAGCAACGGCGGGTTTAGCCTTATCCAATGTAAGGATACCTAAACGACTTCCTTGTCCTCCGGCTAAAAGCATAGCCATCATTTCTTTTTTGCGCATAGCTGCATTCCCTCCATTCGCTATGATTTATTTAACTATATAATAACATATTTCTATAGTAAATTACAACAAAAATTATGAAATTTTTTAAAAATTTAAGCTGTAAATCGTAAAACATTGTTTTACATTATATTACAGTATGTTAAAATACTTCTAAAAAATGAAAAAAATAATATGGGATTATGTAAAATTTTTACAAAAGTTTAAAATTATAGCTATTTACAGAGATTTTGTGGTAATATATAGATAGATATATTTTCGGGAGGTTATTATGAAATTTGGATTTATAAGAACAGCTGCAGCTACACCTTATGTTAAGGTTGCAGACTGTGACTACAATGCAGAAAATATTATTAATTGTATAGATGAAGCTGTCAGGAACAATGCGGAGCTTATTGTTTTCCCTGAACTTGCGGTTACAGCATATACATGCGGAGACTTGTTTGGACAGAGAAGTCTCCTGGAAGGAGCAATAAAAGGCATAGATAAAATTAAGAAGCACACAGAGGGAAAGAATATAATAACTGTTGTAGGTTTTCCATATAAATATATGGGTAATCTTTATAATTGCGGGGCTGTATTATATGATGGAATGACTCTGGCTGTAGTGCCTAAAAGTTTTCTTCCCAATTATAATGAGTTTTATGAAATGAGATGGTTCAGAGAGGCTTTAGATGAAACAAAAATTATAAATTTTTTAGGTGAGGAAGTTCCCTTTGGCAAAGATGTTATAATTCAATCTTCATTTATGCCTGAATTTACTTTGGGAGTTGAAATATGCGAAGATTTGTGGAGTGTGATTCCCCCTTCGCTTAACCATGCCCTTGCAGGTGCGTTGATTATAGCTAATCCTTCTGCAGGAAATGAAATAACGGGCAAAGATGTTTACAGAAAATCTCTTGTTGAAAGTCAGTCGGCAAGAATTATAGGAGGATATGTATATGCCTGTGCAGGAGAAGGAGAGTCAACAACTGATGTGGTTTATTCCGGCCATAATCTTATATGTGAAAACGGCATTACATTAAGTGAGTCCAAAAGATTTGAAAACGGCATTATATACGGAGATATAGATGTATATAAAATGGCGGGCGAAAGGCAGAGAAATACATCATTCAGAACCGATGACAGCAATTATACAATTGTTGAAATTGACTTTAAGCCTAATTCTTGTGATATAGACAGATTTATTGACCCGGCTCCTTTTGTGCCTAAGGATTTGAAAAAGAGAGCTAAGAGATGTGAGGAAATAATCAATATTCAGGCCTATGGTCTTAAAAAGAGGATTGAACATATAGGCTGTAAAAATGTTGTTATAGGTATAAGCGGCGGACTTGATTCAACCCAGGCTCTTATTGTTACTGCAAGAGCATTTGAACTTGCAGGAATGGATAAAAAGGGAATAATAGCTGTTACAATGCCATGCTTCGGAACTACGGACAGAACATATAACAATGCAGTAAGCCTTGTAAAGGAACTGGGTGCTGAACTGATTGAAGTAAACATTGAAAAAGCAGTAATGCAGCACTTTGAGGACATAGGGCATAATGCTGATGTTCATGACCTGACCTATGAAAATTCACAGGCAAGGGAGAGAACTATGGTATTAATGAATATAGCATCAAAATACAAGGGCTTTGTAGTAGGTACAGGTGATTTGAGCGAGCTTGCTCTTGGCTGGGCTACATACAACGGCGATCATATGAGTATGTATGGTGTAAATTGTTCAATACCAAAGACTCTTATTAAATACCTTATACAGTATGTGGCAGATACTACAGAGGACAAAAAGCTTAAAGAAATTTTAATTGATATACTTGATACTCCTGTTTCTCCTGAGCTGCTTCCCCCTGATGAAAAGGGAGAAATTGCACAAATTACTGAGGATGTTGTGGGACCTTATGAGCTTCATGACTTTTTCCTTTATAATATGATGAGATTAGGTTTTGAACCTGATAAAATATATTATCTTTCACAAATTGCCTTTAAGGATAAGTATGACAAAAAAACACTTTATAAGTGGCTTAGAAATTTTTACTGGAGATTTTTCTCACAGCAGTTTAAAAGAAGCTGTCTGCCTGACGGACCTAAGGTGGGTTCAGTAAGCTTAAGTCCGAGAGGGGACTGGAGAATGCCAAGTGACGCTTCTGTTAATGAATGGATGAAGGTACTTGATGAAATAAGGGATAAAGAATTAAATTCACTCTTGTAATAAATGGCATTTAGGTATAAAATGAATATAAAAATGTGTGCTCCGGCTTATGGCTGATATAGATTGAAATGCTGTAATTTTGTGAGAAAAAGCAATGGTACTGCTTTCAGGCGAGCAATGCTCGCCCCTGCAAATGTGTCGTGACATTGTGTGATGCATTGCTGAAGTAAGGTGAGAATGGCTGCCATATGCAGAGCATAAAATATAAAACCGGAAAGGAAATAGGAATATGGCTAAAAAGGTTATTGCTGTTTTATTTGGAGGACAGTCATCAGAGCATGATGTGTCAAAGGTAAGTGCTGCAAATGTTATATCACATATTAATCAGGATAAATATACTGTTTTACCTGTATATATTACAAAGGAAGGACATTGGCTTTTATATGATGGTCCTGTTGAAAATATACAAAATGATACATGGGAAAAATATGCCTCAGAGGCAATTTTAAGTCCTGATGCTACTCATAGGGGAATATTCAGAATAGTTGGTGAAAAGATAAAACTTATGCCTGTGGATCTTGTTTTTCCTGTGCTTCACGGTGCTAACGGTGAGGATGGCACAATTCAGGGACTTTTTGAACTTGCAAAAATACCTTATGCAGGCTGTGGTGTTCTTTCTTCTGCTGTCAGCATGAACAAGGCATTTACTAAGATCATAGTTGAAAAGCTTGGTATTGATCAGGCAAAATATACTGTTGTATACAGAAATGAAATTGAAAATGATATAGAAAGCTGTATTGAAAAGATTGAGAATGTCTGCGGTTATCCTTGCTTTGTTAAGCCTGCCTGTGCAGGTTCAAGTGTAGGCATTACAAAGGCACACAATAGAAATGAGCTTCTTGATGGACTGTGGACTGCCTCAAAGGAGGACAGAACTGTTGTAATAGAAGAAAATATTACAGGCTATGAGCTTGAATGTGCCGTGCTTGGAAATATGGATGTTAAGGCTTCTGCTGTTGGTCAGGTTCTTGCGGCTGCGGAATTTTATGATTATGACGCAAAGTATAACAACAAGGAGTCAAAGACTGTTATTCCGGCACCTATTCCTGAAAACAAGGCTGAGGAAATAAGAGAAAAGGCAGTAAAAATATTTAAGGCTCTTGACGGAAGAGGTCTTTCAAGAGTTGATTTCTTTATGGAGGAGGGCACTGAGAGAATAGTATTTAATGAAATAAATACTTTGCCCGGATTTACTCCAATAAGTATGTATACAATGCTCTTTAATGAGGTTGGCTTAAGTACAGAAGAAATTATAGATAAGATCATTGATTTAGGCTTTAGCAGAAATGAGGACTAATGTTATGGACAAAAGACCTATAGGTGTATTTGATTCGGGCGTGGGGGGACTGACTGTTGCAAAACAGATAATAAAAATATTGCCCAATGAGGATTTGGTATATTTCGGAGACACTGCAAGGGTTCCCTATGGTTCAAAAAGCCGTGAAACCGTTACTAAATTTTCAGAGCAGATAATAAGGTTTTTGCTTACAAAAGATGTTAAGGCTATTGTTATAGCCTGCAACACTGCAAGCTCAAACTGTTATGAAAGTCTTTCTGAAACTTTTTCAGAGCTGCCTATAATCGAAGTTGTTACTGCCGGAGTTGAAAGCTGTCTTAAAGCTACAAAAAACAAGAGAGTAGGGCTTATAGGTACTCAGGGTACCGTAAGTTCGGGAGCCTATGAAAAAAGACTCAAAAATGCCGACAGTGGAATACAGGTCTTTAATAAAGCCTGCCCTCTGTTTGTTCCTCTTGCTGAAGAAGGGTGGACAGATAATGAGATTGCAAGGCTTACTGTTAAGGAGTATCTTACAGAGCTTGTTGAAAAGGATATTGATTCCATTATACTGGGATGTACCCATTATCCTCTTTTTAAGGCGACAATAGGTAAATTTGTAGGGGAGAAGGTTACTATTGTTGACCCTGCAAAGGCGACGGCAGTCAAGCTTAAAGAATATTTACATAATAACAATATGCTTACAGATAACAAGACTGAGGGCAGAAGAGAGTTTTATGTAAGTGACAACTATGCCAATTTTGATAAAATGTGCGAAAGTGTGCTCCATTATACCTGTAAGGC
>CAZGIC010000073.1:0-12592 GCA_964526435.1 uncultured Lachnospiraceae bacterium
TGCCTCGCTGTATAAAGTCTGAATTTTTGAGTTATATAATAAATTTGGGTTTTATTTAAATAGTTTATGGTTAAAATTATATTAAATATCCGTTTTCCATAATCCATGGAGATTACAGTAAGCATATACAGCTACAGGCTTATCACCGGCAGTATTAAATGTTACTTCTGGCTTGTTTCCCGGATTGAGAATTTTTCTATGTCCGCCGTTTTCAGTTAGAAGATATACCCATTGTATTGAGTGTTCTTCAAGCATTGGATGTTCTACTGAGCCTACTGATACTTTAACTGTATCACCTTCAACTGTGGCAAGGGGCAAATGCTTTTCCCCTGCGGCTTCTGTTGTGTTTGGGATAAGTTCATCCATTTTATGACTACAGCACATAATCGGTACACCGGCATCATGAATAGTTCCCACTAAGTTGCCGCAATGATTACATAATAAAAATTTTGGTGTTTTCATAATAAATTACCTCCTCGTGAATAATTGATAATTTTTATTATTCAATAATAATTTAACATATGTGGAGGTGATAGTCAAGAGATATTTAATAAAAGCATCAAACCAATATATGGATTGATGCTTTTTGTTATTTACGGTTAATAAATTTTGTCATAAATGTTATATCGATGTACTCATCATTTTTCTTAGCAAGTTCTCTGAACGTACACATTGGAACAAAGCCGCAGCGGCTGTGAAGAGATATGCTTGCTGTATTGTTGTCTGTGATAACAGCTATAAGCATATGAAATCTTTTAGCGGAACGTTCAAGTTCTGTAACGAGAAGCGTTCCAAGCCCTCTGTGTCTGAAATTATGGGACACATATACAGAAACTTCTGCTGTAGAATTATAGCCTGAGTATGGTCTGAAATGTGAAAGAGATGCCCAGCCTGCTACTGTTCCGTCAACTTCTGCAACAAAAACGGGATAATCTTCTGTAATGTGTTCCTCATACCATTTATAGGCATCATCAAGTGAACGGGGGTTTTCGTTAAGGTTATAGTTTGTGTTTATGATTGCATAGTTAAGTATTGAGTTTATTGCAGGGACATCGCTTTTTTCTGCTCTGCGTATAATAGTTTTGTTCATAGTCAAATCCCCTTTTAAATATTAAATGCTGTCATTTAAGTAAAAAACTTAATGACAGCATTTTTTAATCTTCAGTTGGTCTGGGTCTCGGTCTGGGTCTTCTTCTTTTTGATGAAGGACGGTGTTTTTTATTATGTGGTTTTCTTTTTGCGTAATGCGGATTTCTTTCAGGTGCTCTTCTTCTTTTTTTGTATTTTTTCTTCTTTTTATTCTTGCCTGTAATAAGGTTTATTACAGCTTTTATAAATACTGCTATTATCAATATTATAAAAAGCATTACAAGTACGGTCATAGGTATCATTACATATTTTTCAAGATTATCCTTAAGTTCACGCTGAGCCAGTTCTTTATCTGAAAGAGCGGGAGCTTCTGTTGTTGCTATTGCATCAACTGTATCAAGAAGAATATCTTCATAGTATATGTCTATTGTACCTACTATATCGTTAATGTTTACAGGAGCCGTAAGATTTTCATCTACATTAGTTTTAATAGTAATTTTATCTGAAGTCATAAATTTTGGAAGAGCCATATCAACACTTGAGGCTGCTCCTATAGCTACAGTTCCAAGTTCATATGTTTTATCCTTATATGTCTGGATCACATTTGATGTTGTAGAATAATCTGATGCATCAAAAATAGTTGATACTCCATTGTATACTGAAAATCCGTAATCAAGAAGATTTATGGAATCTGTATAGCTGTTGTTGTATCCGTCGGCTTTCATAACAACACATATAAGTGATGCACCATCTCTTTCGGCATAGCTTACAAGAGTGTTGCCTGCTTCATCAGTAAAGCCTGTTTTGCCGCCAAGCAAATCAGGATAATAATATTCTGATGTGGGGGTTATCATCTTATCCTTATTGTTAAGATATCTTGTCACATTCATATTTGTGGCAGGAATCTGATAAGATATGGTTCCCCATATTTGATTAAAATCTTCATTTGTTATTGCCTGCTTTGCTATAAGTGACATATCATAACAGGTTGTATAGTGATTGTCATCGTGAAATCCGTGAGGATTTGCAAAATTGCTTTCTGTACAGCCGATTGAAGCTGCTGTTTCATTCATTTTTTCAACAAAGGCTTCGGTTGTCCCTGACATATGTTCAGCTATTGCCATACATACTTCGTTTGCAGATTCCAGCATTACTGCATATAAACCGTCTTCGAAATTGATCTGCTCTCCGGGAACAAGTCCTATGCTGCTTCCGCCTTCTCCCTTTCCGTCATAGGCAGTTTGGGAAAGGGTGAGAGTATCATCAAAATTTCCTTCACTGCATGCAATGTAAGCTGTAAGTATCTTTGTTATACTGGCAGGATAAAGTTTTTCGTGGGCGTTTTTTTCATATATTACAGCCCCTGTGTTTGCATCGATTAATATTGCTGCACGTGAATTGATTGTAAGTTCGTATCCTTCTTCAGCATAATTTTTTATATCCGAAGGTGCCTCTGTAGTTGTTTCCGAGGTATCTTCAGCATTTTGTATTTGTGCTGTTTCAGTTTCAGCAAAAATTTGTATGGAATTAATTGAAAAAAGTACTGTAAAAATTAATAAAAATGTGATAAAATTATATAGTGTAGATTTATTGAACATATTTACTCTCCTTGGATAAAATCAAACGATTACATTATAATATAAATTTTGATTTCAATCAAGGGGGTTTTACTTAAAATTGTTGAATTTGGTCATTTTATTTATGGAGCTGCTATGTACAGAAAAATATATTATTTATTTTTTATAGTATTTATACTTGTGTGGGGAGTATGGTATACGGTTAATTACGAAGAAATAATGAAAGAACACAGTGAACAGGTTTCGGCTGAAAATGTGGACCAAAGCAGTGCAGTTTATGATGATGAAGATGATGAATATGTACCTTATCTTATAAATATAAACAAGGCAGATGTATATGAGCTTACTGCCCTTGAGGGCATTGGAGAGAAAAAGGCTCAGAATATTGTTGAATATAGAGAAGAACATGGTTTGTTTTCAAGCAAGGAAGAATTGCTTGAAGTCAGCGGGATAGGTGAAGCTATCCTCAGTAATATAGAAGATAAAATAACATTGGAGGAGTAATAATGGCATATAGAATTTTAGTTGTTGATGATGAAAAATTGATTGTTAAAGGTATTAAATTCAGCCTGGAGCAGGAGGGAATGAAAGTTGATGTTGCTTATGACGGTGAGGAGGCATATAAACTTGCAAAAACTCAGGATTATTCCCTTATACTGCTTGATGTAATGCTTCCTAAAATAGACGGGCTTGAAGTGTGCAGAATGATAAGAGAGTTTTCAAATGTACCTATAATAATGGTTACAGCAAAAGGCGAGGATATGGATAAGATAATGGGGCTTGAATATGGTGCAGATGACTATCTTACAAAGCCATTCAATATACTTGAACTTAAGGCAAGAATAAAGGCAATATTGAGAAGAAGTGTTCGTTCTGTTGTAAAGGAAGAACCAAAATCAAACATTATAAGAGCAAAAGACCTTGAAATTGACTTGGAAAGCAGACGCTGCTTTATTAACGGTAAGGAAAAAAATCTTACGGCAAAGGAATTCGATCTTTTGGAACTTTTTGTTAAAAATCCCGGAAAGGTTTACAGCAGGGACAGTTTGCTTAATACACTGTGGGGATACGGATACCCGGGAGATGCACGTTCAGTTGACGTACATGTAAGGCGTTTGAGAGAAAAAATTGAGGTAAATCCAAGTGACCCTCAGTATATTCATACTAAGTGGGGAGTTGGTTACTATTTCCAGTAAGTTTTTCAGATGGTTAAAGGGCATAGATTTCAGAAGTGTTAAGTTTCAGATGCTTGTTACTTACCTTATTATAGGTATTGTACCATTGCTTTTTTTCTCATTTAATACAACAAAAACTCTTCAGGAATATTTTGAAGATACAAATGAAAAGGAAGTCCTTTACCAGGCAAATAAAATAGCAGGTAATATACAAAAAGCAGGATATTTAAAAGATAAATCAAAACAACAGCAGTTTTGGGATGATCTTGATGAAAGAAGTACAGAAGAAAACTGCAGAATTATAGTTGTGGATAAAGACGGCTATGTTGTTGCGGATACAAATGGTGCCGTAATTGATAAGATGTTTATTGTGCCTGAAATTCTCACTGCCCTTGCAGGAAGAGATGAAGCTAATCTGAGAAAAGATGAACAGGCTATATATGCTTCTGCTTATATTGAAGATGAACATTCAGAAAAAATAGGTGCGGTGCTTGTAATAACATCCTTTGCAGATGTATATGAACTTATAAATGAATTGTCAAACAAGTGGGTTATAGTTACGTTATTTATTATAATTATAGTAATTGCACTTGTTATATTTATGTCTCAGATAATATTTGGTCCTCTTAAAAATATACTTGATACAATTAAAAAGATTTCTGCAGGACAGCTGCATCAGCGAATAGAGTTAAAAGGAAAAAATGAATTTACGGAACTTGGGGAAGCCGTCAATACAATGACTAAAAGACTTGAAGAGGTTGATCAGTCAAGACAGGAATTTGTTTCAAATGTGTCCCATGAGCTTAAGACACCTTTAAGTTCCATAAAAGTTTTAAGTGAATCTCTTCTTTTACAGGAAAATGTGCCGGCTGAAACTTACAGAGAATTTTTGCTTGACATAAGTTCTGAAATAGACAGAATGACAAATATTGTAAATGATCTGCTTGCACTTGTAAGAAATGATCCAAATGAGGCAAAACTTAATGTTACAAATATAGACATAAACAAAATGCTCAGGGATATTGTGAAAAGATTATCACCTCTTGCCGATGAAAAAGATATTGATTTGTCATTCCATGCGGCTAAGGATGTAACATTAATGGGAGATGAGGTTAAACTGAGTCTTGCTGTGTCAAATCTTGTCGATAATGGTATTAAGTATACTCCTGAGGGAGGAAATGTTAAAGTTATGATTGATGCAGATAACAAGGATTGCTTTATAACCGTGCAGGATTCGGGAATCGGTATATCTGAAGAAGAGCAGACCAAAGTATTTGAAAGATTTTATAGAGTTGATAAAACTCGTGACAGAGAAACGGGAGGTACCGGACTGGGACTTGCCATTACTCATTCCATAATTATGCTTCACAATGGTTCTGTTAAAATAATAAGCGGTAAAAATAAAGGTGCTACTTTTATTGTCAGACTGCCGCTTGAAAGGAAAGAGGAATAGCCTATGAGTAAAATAAAAAAATATTTACTATACGGAATTCTTACTATTCTGTTTGTCTGTGTGGTGTCTCTTATATTTATATATACTAAAAACGTCAAGATGGCTGAGGGAACGGAAACCTTTAATATGTATTATATAAACCTTAATACAAATACTCTTGAAATTGAAAAAAGGGTTATAAATTCGGTAAGTGATCAAAAACTTATGTTTAATACTGTTGTTGAAGAATATTTTTCAGGCTCTAAAAATGCCAATCTTGGGCTTACACTTCCTAAGGAATTTAAGGTCAATGATAAGAGGTATTATAACAATACCGCATATATTGACATAGCATCAAGCTATAATGATATGGAAAGTTATCTTAAAATTCTGTCAATGGGTTCTCTTGTTTATACACTTACGGATCTGAGTTTTATTAACAATGTATCTGTTTCTGTTGATGGTGTGCCTATAATGGACAGAAACAATGAAAATGCAGCTGTGTTAAACAGAAGTACTGTTATGAATAATCCTACAGTGAGTCCGGAAAAGACTAACTGGCAGGTTCTTCTCCTTTATTTTGCTGATGAAACCGGTACAAAGCTTGTATGTCAGCAAAGAGGTATGGAAGTAAAGCAAAGTCAGTCTTTAGAATATCAGATAGTGGAACAGCTTATAAGCGGACCTGATAACAGTAACGGGACAAACCTTATTGCGACAGTGCCTTCTGATACAAAAATAAAAGATATAAAAACGGAAGATGGTATTTGTTATGTAAATCTTTCAAATGATTTCCTTAAAAAACAGGGAAATGTTTCTGAAACTCTTACTATATACTCAATTGTTAATTCTCTTACAGAGCTTGATTATGTTAATAAGGTGCAGTTCCTTATTGAAGGGGAAAAGATAAATGAGTATAGCGGGGAAATTGATTTCAGCAAGCCTTTTGACAGAAATATTTCTCTTATAAAAAATCAATAATTATGCGTAAGTAAAATATAACGATTTTTTGTCGTTTAAGTGTTTTAGTAATATTTTATAGAGCATATGAAGTAACGGTTTCTTTAAAAAGAAGATTTTAAAGAGGTAACAATTAAATCATACAAAGTGGTTGAGTTCAATATGAAGAGGTTCCTGTGAGAGCCTCTTTTGTATTTGAAAAAAATATATTATTAAGAAATTAATACAGGGCAGTAAAAAAATGTAAAAGTACTTGACAAATTAGTCTTACAACTGTAAGATATAAGTGTGCTACAAATGTAAGACTGGATAAGGAGGTTTTAATGTGAAAAAAAATTGTGGTTTAAGCGGAGCGGAACTGGAAGTTATGCAGGTGCTGTGGGAAAAGGAAAAGCCTGTTAAAATACAGGAAGTATGTGATGCACTGCCTGATAAAAAATGGGCTTATAAAACAGTAGGTACACTTTTAACAAGAATGGAGGAAAAAGGGGCAGTAAAATCAGATAAGGCGGGAAGAACCAATTATTATTCTTCTCTTATTGACAAGGAGAAATACAGAGAGGAGCAGACAAAAACTCTTGTATCAAAGCTTTACAACGGTTCAGTTAAGGAGCTTGCAGCAGCACTTTTCAGAAGTGACGATATGACACAGGAGGATATTGAAGAAATAAAGAAAATGTTTGGGTTATAAGGGGGTGTAGATTTGGGTGAAGTGTTTAAAAATGTATTGGTACTGTCGCTGACAGGAACTGCTGTTTCTGTTGTACTGATGATGATAAAGCCTTTTACAAGAAAGGTGTTCAGTCCTGTGTGGCAGTATTATATTTGGATTGTGGCATTGGTCGCCTATATTGTGTCTGTGTCATTTAATGTAAATATAATCAGGAATGAAGTTAATGGTTTTGATATGCCTGTAATTGAATATGAAAATACAGGTAATGTGCAGATAATTTCGGAAAATACAGAAAGATATACAGAAGATAATGGGGAAAAGGAATTTGTTAACGTTAATGCAGATTATGTTGATATTTTAGCATTATGCTGGTTTGTGGCTGTATTGGGAATATTTATATACAGAATTATTCAATATAATATATTTTTAAAGACATTGAAAAGATATTCGGAGGATCATATAAATATTGACAATATTCCTGCCGGTTTAAAGACTAAGAAAACAACATTGGTTGATGCCCCTCTTGTTATAGGACTTTTTAAACCTGTGCTATATATTCCTGACACTGAAATAAGCCGTGAGGGACTGGAGTATATAATAAATCATGAACTTACACATTACAGAAGGGGAGATATTATATATAAATGGTTTGCAATGATCGTAAGCTGTGTACACTGGTTTAATCCTGTTATATATTTACTGCTTAAAAATATTGATGAGGATTGTGAAATATCCTGTGACTATATTGTGACAAAAAATATGAGCGAAAATGAGCGTACAGGTTATATGAATACAATTCTTGAATTGATATGCAGGTCTGTAAAAAATAAAAGTATGCTTTCAACTAATATGACAGGCAGTAAAAAAATGCTGAAAAGGAGATTTGATATGATTAAGAAGGGGAGAAAATATAAATTATATGTTTCTGTCATAAGTATAGCTGTGGCAATATTACTGATTTCTGCTTACGCTTTTGCGGGCAGCGGCATAAATAACCGAATATTTGATAACAGTAATGCTGTGTTAAGCAATGAGGATTACAGTGTGAAAAATATACTTGTTATGGGTGATGATGACAGGGGCAGAATTAACATAGCTATGCTCTTGTCATTTGATAAGGGAAGCGGTGTTTTAAATATGATACCCATAGAAACAAGCCTTGTATTGGATAATAGTAAAAATATTAATGAAATTGTAAGTGAAAGAGGAGACGATGAGGGCGTAAGTGCAATAGAAAAGGCTTTATCATCAGACATAGATAACTATATAAAAATAAACAGTGTAGCAATTGGCGAAATTGCAGATTGTCTGGGTGGAATAAATGTTGATATTGAAAAAGGAATATATTACAGTGATCCCTTTGCAGGCGTTGATTTTTATATTGACGAAGGCATGCAGGTACTAAGCGGTGAAGAAATAAATGCTTTACTTCTGTACAGAGGCAATAATGACGTAGAAATAACAAAGTGCGGATTACAGGGGAAAATCGTAAGTGAAATTATAAGGCAAATGTATAACAAGGAAAACAGAGATAAGATTAATAATGCGGAGGAAATCATTAACAGAAATGCAGAAGAAACAGATTTTGAAGAAGGTGTTATAGATGGTATAAAAAGTGCGTTTAACAGAAATATTTCTTCCATAAGGGTTACAGAGTTGCCTGTAAAAAACTATGACAGTCAGGTACAAGGACTTGAAATAGATAAAGAAAAGCTTGGGAGTGTTTTAAGCATAATTGAATTTGTTCCCGATAAGGAGCTTGAAAAATATGTGGATACAGACAGTGTTTTAGAAACAATGAAAAGTGAGCCTTTTGGAGCAACAGGTCCTCAGATTGCCTATGCAAATGAAAAATATGTTGTTATAAAAAATTATAACGGAATGGTAATTTACAGCCTTACTGATGAAAATTTCTGCGGCGGTATTGATTCAAGAGCGTTAGGAATGAATAAAATGCAGGGTGATGAGGTTACACTTGTAAAGGCATATGGGGAGTATATATTCATATATAACAGCGGTTATGAAACAAGGGGATATATTTACTCTGTTAAATCAAATCAGATTATGAAAGCCGAAAATATTGATTCAACAACTTTTAATGAAAATCAGCCTTATTGTATAGCCACAATATCAGATAACATCGGGAGTGTTGGTGTAAATGAATGCCATATCGGAGGGGATAATGTTGTAAAATTAGTATATGGATTTGATAATTCACTGGATATAAGATACTTGGGTTATGGAAAGGAAGAAAAACTGTCTGAATAAAGTATAAGAGGTGATGTTATGTCTGAATTGTTCAAAAACGTGTTGATATTGTCACTGACAGGAACTGCTGTTTCTGTTGTGCTGATGATGATAAAGCCTTTTACAAGAAAGGTGTTCAGTCCTGTGTGGCAGTATTATATGTGGCTTGCTGTATTGATAGTATTTATACTGCCTTTTAAATTTAATTTGCCTTTAAGGCAGGCAGATGTAAATCAGGGGAATGATATAATAAACAGGGTTGCAGAGCCTTTGCAGAAAAGTTCAGAAAATGTCAGAGTTTTTACTGACACAGTTTTTAATACCACAGTTACGGAAAATACGGGAACAGACATTATGAATGTTTTGGCATATATATGGATATGCGGGAATGCAATGATATTTATATACAGGTTGGTAAGCTATGTTGCCTATAATAAAGCGATATATAATAAATCTTATGCAGATGGAATGATAGAAAATTTGCCTGTAAGAAAAACGTCAATGGTATATTCGCCTTTGATAATTGGTTTCCTTAAACCAGTTCTGTATATACCTGATATGGATATAAAAACAGAAGAAATGAATTATATAATTAAACATGAGCTTACTCATTACAAGAGATTTGATATTTTATATAAAAGTGGTTTGCAATGGCTGTGAGCTGCATCCACTGGTTTAACCCTGTTATATATTTTCTGCTTAAAAATATTGATGAGGATTGTGAAATATCCTGTGATTATACTGTAGCTGTAAAAATGAACGAAGAAGAGCGTACAGAGTACATGAAGGTAATACTTGAGCTTGCTGCAATATCAATAAGCAGGAAAAGTATACTTTCCACACAAATGGCAGGCAGCAAGAAGATACTGAAAAGGAAATTTGATATGATCAAAAATGCCAAGAAAACAAAAATTTATATTACGGTTACAGGTATTGCTGCGGCAGTTATAGTTATATCTGTTTCTGTGTAAGGGGGAGGTGTTATAAGAGGTAACAATACAGACATTATTGTGGCAAATGAAAATTTAAATGAAAACACAGCAGAAAGCAGTGAGAAGGCTGAAGAAAATATTTCTAATTATAACCTTATATACAATACTCTTTTTGATGCAGGAAATATTAAGTATAGCAGAGATTATACAGAGGATGAACTTAGCTCCAGAGATAAGCTAAGCTATGAATATCAGTGGAATGATATAAAGCCTTCAAAATCTATGAGTGAAAGAGATGCGGATGATGGTATGTATTTTGATGTGGAGAGCAATACAGTTGTTTTTCCGGAAAGGGAGCTTATTGATGATGAGATATTGGCACTTGTGGAATTTCAGAGTGATATAAACTCTCTCTATGATGAAAATCATTCAAAACCTGTATATGGTATGATAAGCGAACAGGAGGCTGTTGAAATTGCAAAAAACGAAGTATTGTATTTTTACGGTGCTGTCAGCTCTGATTACAATATAAGCTGTGGTTATGATGAAGGGTCAGAGGACGGCTATGGTTCTGATAAAAACATGTTTTCTGTAATGTTTGAGCCTGTTAATACGCCATATATTGAAGAACAGGGAACAGATTATTATGTGTATTTTGTGGATATTGAAGCAGAAACGGGAGATGTAATAACTGTTGATTCCTATTACAGCGGTATGAAGGAGGAAACAGAAGAAGCAGAGAGTCTGAGGGATAGCGAAAAGGCAGAATTTGAGAAAAGGTCAAGAGAGATCATGAATATTCCTGATTTGGGAGAAGTTAAAGAACAGTATATTTCTCAGCAGACAAGAGGAAGGTCAGTTTGCACTGTCTTTGAACTTGATGGAAAAGATCTAAATGTGGAGCTTACATATCCAAATATGGATAAAGTTGGCTGGAACGTTGAAGGATAAGTAAAAAGTGTATAAAATTTTACTAAAAAAATTAAAAAAATACTAAAAAATATATGGAAAATATATGAAAGTTATGCTATACTAAAATTAAATAAATTAATTAATGGAGGTATACATAAAATGGGCATTACATTAAAATTAAATGGTGTTAAAAATTTTGTAAGGGAGGATGAGTTGCCTAAAATTGAGCCTGCCGTTAAAATGGCAAGCGAACTTCTCTATTCAGGCAAAGGTGCCGGCAATGACTTTATTGGCTGGGTCAATCTGCCTTTTGACTATGATAAGGAAGAATTTGAAAGAATGAAGGCTGCAGCAAAGAAAATTCAGTCAAACAGTGAGGTACTTGTTGTAATAGGTATTGGCGGTTCATATTTAGGAGGAAGAGCTGCCCTTGACTTTATTAACGGAAATAATTACAATAATAAAAAACATCCCGGACTTCCGGATATTTACTTTGTAGGAAACAGCATAAGTTCAGATTATTTAAGTGATATTATTGAAATGATCGGTGACAGAGATTTTTCAATTAATGTGATTTCAAAGTCAGGAACAACAACAGAGCCTGCAATTGCTTTCAGAATTTTCAAAAAGATGATTGAAGAAAAATATGGCAAAGAGGGTGCTAAGGAAAGAATATTTGCCACTACAGATAAGGCAAGAGGTGCTTTGAAGTCCCTTGCAGACCAGGAGGGCTATGAAACATTTGTAATTACAGATGATATAGGCGGAAGATTTTCTGTACTTACTCCTGTTGGTATTCTCCTTATGGCTGCTGCCGGCATTGATGTAGATGCAGTTATGAAGGGTGCTCAGGACGCTGCTGACAAATATAAGAATGATGACCTTATGAATAATGACTGCTTAAAGTATGCTGCTTTGAGAAATATACTTTACAGAAAGGGCAAGGTTATTGAAATTCTTGCAAATTATGAACCTTCTCTTACTATGTTTGGTGAATGGTACAAACAGCTCTATGCAGAGTCAGAAGGTAAGGATCAGAAAGGTATATTCCCTGTAAGTGCAAATTTCTCAACTGATTTACATTCAATCGGTCAGTTTATACAGGACGGAAACAGAAATCTTTTTGAAACTGTGCTGTGGATCGAAAATGCAAAGAAAGATATTATAATTGAATCTGATGCAGAAAATCTTGACGGACTTAATTTCCTTGCTGACAAGAGTATTCAGTATGTAAATTCAAAAGCTTACGGCGGTACATTCCTTGCTCATGTTGACGGTGGTGTGCCTACTATGGTAATTGAAGTTGAAAAAGCTGATGCGTACCATTTTGGTCAGCTTGTTTATTTCTTTGAAAAAGCTCTTGCTATAAGCGGTTATATGCTTGGGGTAAATCCTTTTGATCAGCCGGGTGTTGAGGCTTATAAGAAGAATATGTTTGCTCTTCTTGGCAAGCCTGGATATGAAGAACAGAAGGCTGAGCTTGAGGCAAGACTTCAGTAAAGGGATTTTACGGATATAATAATATAAATATAGTTATTTAAGGGACAGTTATATGCTGTCCCTTGTTTATTGCAAAAGAAAACGGAGGCATTAAG
>CAZGIC010000074.1:0-11838 GCA_964526435.1 uncultured Lachnospiraceae bacterium
CAATATTGGGTGTGGTCATTATCGTAAACTCACATATTGCCTCCTTTTTAAAGGGTTGGTCGTATTGCTTCGCAATACTGCTCACCTATGCAACCAAGAGGTGACAGCTCGGCAGAGCTGTCGGAGGATTTTTATAAAACCACTCCATTTGGTAAAGAACCTATTAAAGTAATTTAAATGCCAAATATGGTCCATAATTTTCTTCATTCAAAATAGATTTTCTATAACCTGTAAAGGGTGTTGCTCTGGCAACACCCCATTATATTAAGCATCCTTAGCACTTGCAGCTTCACTTTGTTCTTTTGCAAGATTTTTTTCTGCCACACTAAGCATAAGTTTTATTCTGTTTACCTGATTGACCTCACTTGCACCGGGATCATAATCAATAGCAACAATATTGCTGTTTTTATTTCTTCTCTTTAATTCCTTTATAACTCCCTTGCCTGTCACATGATTAGGCAGGCAGGCAAAAGGCTGAGTACAGATATTGTTAGTTACACCGCTGTGTATAAGTTCCAGAAGCTCAGCAGTAAGGAACCAGCCCTCACCTGTCTGATTACCCATACTTACAACATCTTCAGCAAGAGCACCAAGTTCTGCAATATCCATAGGTCTTTCAAATCTCTTGCTTGCCTCAAGAGCATTACTCATAGGACGTCTGTAGTTTTCAATAAACTTAATTCCCACATTAGCTATAACAGTGTTTCTGTGTGTCATACCCAGATACATTTCCTTGTACTTATTGTTATATAAACTGTAAGTAAAGAAATTGATCAAATCAGGTACTACAGCCTCTGCACCTTCATTTTCAAGAAGAGTAACAATATCATTGTTTGCTGTAGGATGGAACTTTACAAGTATTTCACCTACAACACCGACCTTAGGTCTAACTATACTTTCATCAAGAGGCAGCTCGTCAAAATCTTTTACAATTGCTTTAACATTTTTCTTAAATTCAGAATAGCTTCTTTTTATGACAGCCTTTTTACAAACCTCATTCCACTTTTCATAAAGAGCGTTTGCAGAACCCTCTACCTTTTCATAAGGTCTTGTCTTGTAAAGAACCCTCATAAACAAATCACCGTAAAGTATTGACTGTAAAAGCCCTATTGCAAGCTTAGGAGTAATCTTAAATCCCGGATTTTTTTCAATACCGCTTGCACTTACAGAAATTACAGGAATATGTCCGAAGCCTGCATTTTTAAGAGCACGTCTTATAAAACCTATATAATTTGTGGCTCTGCAGCCTCCTCCCGTCTGGCTTATCATAACAGACACATTGTCTGTATCATACTTTCCTGACTGTAAAGCTCTTAAAAGCTGACCCACTACAATAAGAGCAGGATAACAGGCATCATTGTTTACATACTTAAGACCAATATCAATACAGCCTCTGTCTATTGCAGGCATAAGCACAATATTGTAACCACAGTTTTTCATTGCCTCTTTAGCTATGTCAAAATGAATAGGTGACATCTGTGGCATAAGTATTGTATGATTTTTCTTCATTTCCTTAGTAAAGACAACTCTTTCATGTCTTTCATCAGCATTCTTAGGCTTAAATCCCTTTTGACGTCTTTCTTCAAGAGCAGCAAAAAGAGAACGTATTCTTATTCTTGCTGAACCAAGGTTGCTTACTTCATCTATTTTAAGAAGGGTATATACCTTTCCTGTTGCAGCCAAAATATCGTGTACTTCATCAGTAGTTACGGCGTCAAGACCACAGCCAAAGCTGTTAAGCTGTATAAGTTCAATATTATCCTGATCTCTTACATAGCTTGCTGCTGCATAAAGTCTTGAATGATAAGCCCACTGATCCCTTACATTAAGAGGTCTTGGCACCTTATCCACGCCTAAGTGTGCAATGCTGTCTTCTGTAAGTACGGCAACACCATAGCTTACTATCATTTCAGGTATACCGTGATTTATTTCAGGATCAATATGATAAGGACGTCCCGCTATAACAATACCTGTCATTTCATTTTCTTCAATATATTTAAGGGTTTCTTCACCCTTCTTCCTCATATCTTCTCTGAAACTCTGCTGTTCTCTATAAGCAAGCCTTGCAGCCCTTTCAACTTCCTTCTTGTCTATATCAGGGAATTCTTCCTGTAATCTTCTTACAAGAACATCCTCATTGTTAAGACTGAAGAAAGGATTTCTGAAATCTATTCCCAGTTCTCTTATTTCCTCAACATTGTTCTTTATATTTTCAGGATAGCTTGTTACAATAGGACAGTTATAATTGTTGTCTGCATCATTTATTTCTTTCTTTTCATAGGCAACACAAGGATAGAATATAAACTTAACCCCGTCTTTAATAAGGCTCATAATATGCCCGTGAACTATCTTTGCAGGATAGCAGGCTGACTCACTTGGTATTGACTCAATACCCATTTCATAAACCTGTCTGCTGCTCTTTGGACTGAGCTTAACACTGTATCCAAGCTCTGTAAAGAATGTAAACCACAAAGGATAATCCTCATACATATTAAGAACTCTCGGTATACCTACGACACCTCTTTTAGCCTCTTCCTCTGGTATCGGAGTATAATTGAAAAGTCTGTTGTACTTATACTCAAAAAGGTTAGGAACACAGCCTGTAACTGCCTCTTTGCCAAGTCCTCTCTCACATCTGTTTCCTGAAATAAAGCGTCTGTTTCCGCTGAATTTATTTATAGTCAAAAGACAGTTGTTTCCGCAGCCTTTACATCTTGTAAAGCTGGTGCTTATGCTAAGGTTATCAAGCTCCTCTCTTGAAAGAATGGTAGATTTTTCACCTTCCACATATTTATCCCTTGCTATAACAGCAGCACCAAAGGCACCCATTATACCGCTTATATCAGGACGTATAGCATTTCTTGTTGATATAAGTTCAAAGCTTCTTAAAACAGCCTCATTGTAAAATGTACCGCCCTGTACTACAATATGCTTTCCCATTTCCGTAGGATCAGTTATTTTAATAACCTTCTGTAACGCATTTTTAATTACAGAATACGCAAGTCCTGCTGAAATATCTGCAACCTCAGCACCCTCTTTCTGAGCCTGCTTAACTCTTGAATTCATAAACACAGTACATCTTGAACCCAGGTCAATAGGACTCTTTGCAAAAAGAGCAACCTTTGCAAATTCCTGCACGCTTAAATTAAGGCTCTTTGCAAATGTTTCAATAAATGAGCCACAGCCTGCAGAACAGGCCTCATTTAAAAGCACGCTGTCAATAACTCCGTCTTTTATTCTTATACACTTCATATCCTGACCGCCAATGTCAAGAATAAAGTCAACATCAGGATCAAAAAATGCAGCCGCCTTATAGTGAGCAACAGTTTCAATTTCGCCCAGATCCACCATAAGGGCCTCTTTTATAAGTCCTTCACCATATCCCGTTACACAGGCCTTTTTTATTTCCACACCTTCAGGCATAATGTTATATATATGCTTAAGAGCGTTCATTATCATTTTTAAAGGATTACCCTCATTGCCTGCATAGAAAGAATATAACAACTCACCCTTTTCGCTTATAAGGGCAAGTTTTGATGTTGTGGAACCTGAATCAATTCCAAGAAAAACATTACCCTTATATGTATCAAGGTCTCCCTTTTTAACAACAGCTTTATTATGTCTTTCCTTAAATTCCTTATATTCCTCTTCACTGTTAAAAAGAGGCTCAAGCCTGTTTATTTCCATTGTCAGGTGCTTTTCACCGCTTAAATTTTTTATAAGTGTATCAAAATCAAAGCTGTCCTCAGGATTTGAAGTCAGGGCACTTCCCATAGCAGCAAAAAGGTGTGAATTTTCAACCTCTATAACTTCATCATCACTTAAATTGAGTACATCTATAAATCTTGCCTTTAATTCTGTTAAAAAGTGCAAAGGTCCGCCTAAAAAGGCAACTCTTCCCTTAATAGGCTTACCACAGGCAAGTCCGCTTATTGTCTGATTTACAACAGCCTGGAATATAGATACGGCAAGGTCAGATTTTGCAGCACCCTCGTTAATAAGAGGCTGAATATCGGTTTTTGCAAACACACCGCATCTTGCAGCAATAGGATAAATTACGTTGTAACTCTTTGCATATTCGTTAAGCCCTTCGGCATCAGTCTGGAGAAGTGAAGCCATCTGATCGATAAATGAACCGGTACCTCCGGCACATATACCATTCATTCTCTGTTCTATTCCGCCTCTGAAATATATTATCTTGGCGTCCTCTCCTCCTATTTCAATAGCAACATCAGTCTGCGGTGCCACAGTATCAATAGCATTGCTTACAGCAACAACCTCCTGTATAAAAGGTATGCCTATCCATTCAGCAATTGAAAGCCCTCCGCTTCCTGTTATCATAGCAGAAAATGTAACATTTCCCACAGCATCTCTTGCATCCTTTATAAGCCCTAAAAGGGTTTCCTGAATATTGGAACGGTGGCGTCTGTAATCTTTAAAAACAATATTGTTGTTTTCATCAAGCACAACCAGCTTTATAGTAGTTGAGCCAATATCCACACCTGTTCTGTATTTATTCATAAAAAACTCTCCCTCTGATTATTAACATTTTTAATTAACTTACTCTATAATAATATTATAAAATTACTTGAATCAAAAATCAAGCTTCATATACCACTCCCCAATAGTAAATAACACCATTATCTGCATAAAAATATGTATAACAGTTTCCATCTGCATACTTATACATTGAGCCTTCCGTGCTTGTAGGTTCTCCATATACAGCCTTAACTTCATCAATAGTCTTTCCTATCGGCACTATTCCCTTATCTGTTGCAATCTGTTCATCATTTACTTCAATTTCATTAATCAGATCTCCGCTTGCATGGGGATAAGTATAAATGCTCACATTTCCGTAAACAAACACTTTATCAAGTCCGTCATAGTTACAGCTTGGTGCTTCTGAATAGTCAGTTGTACTGCCAAGAGCAGCTGAAACTTCACTTATATTTGAATTAAGCATAATTTTAGTATTTCTGTATGTAACCCCCAGGCTTCCCTGTGCCGGCACAGATGCTGACGCAGTACTTTGCTGAGCAGTTTCTACTTTTTCAGTGACTGTAGTTGTCGTATTTTCAGCACTTTCAGTTGTAACTTCTGTTGTCACAGCTGCCGTTGTAATTTCTGTTGACTCTACTGCCGTCGTATCTTCCGTTACATCTTCAGTAATATTTTCAGTTGTTGTTTCAGTTGTAATATTTTCTGCCTCGTTACTGCCACAGCCAGTCGCACATACTAAAGCCATTGCAATTAAAGCGGTTGTTAATAATCTGTACTTCATAATAAACTCCTTTACTCTAATATATAAATACTAATTTCGCTGCTTTGATTATCCGTATACATTGAAAATCCGTTTCCACTGCCGTCAGGTTCATCTTCTTCCCCAAGTTCATATACCGGAAAAGCCTCATAAATATCATCTCCAACAGAAACAAATATTCTGGCATCTGTTGTAATATCAGCTGATATTCTCCCATAAATATGATTTAAGCTTTCATTTTCACAGACAAGTTCATACTCATTACTGTCAAGTTTTTTTAGTTTTTCAGTATCAACATCTGCCTTCTCTGCATTTATATACGGTGCTCTTGAAATAATATCTTCTATATTTCTTTCTGCAATTTCAAGAACAACATAATCATAGTTACTTTCTTCAATCTGATAAAAATCATAGGGAACAGATCTTGAAAGAGTTGCCTTTGAAAAACTTTCTCCTATAAACGGCAGCATGCTTCTGCCAAATGAATCCCTGAAAAGGAGTATACTTCCATTTTCCGAAAAATCATTTTTTGTTTCAATAATCATGTCATCAACAGATTTAAATCTTCTTGTGTATTGATAATTAAAGTTATCTTCATCATAATAATACTGCACATCCTTTTCTTCACCGGCCGGGAAAAGCATTTTATATAAATCCCCTTCCCAATCCTGTCTTTCTTCAGGGACTCCGTAATCATATTCTTCAAGTCCAAAATGTTCCAGAAGAATATCCGTCACAAGCAAAGCACCTTTGTTATTCCAATGAGAGTCTAGCCTGTGATACAAAACATCATCTCTATTTTCAAATACTGTTCTCAAATCAATGCAATCAACATTATTTAATTCATTTAAAACCATATCCATATTATTTGGAACATTGCTTTTTCTGTAATAGTAAGGCAGATATTCATCATAGACGGAAGCCTTATTGGGAGCCGGCATAAACAGAAATCTGCCGTTGTTTTTTTCAACATAATCACTTATCATTTCAAGTGTTCTTGCTGCACAGTACACTTCTCTGTCCGTCATAATATTTTCTGACGTTATATCATCAAGCGTTTCCGTATAGAACAGCCACCCGTTCTTTCCCATTGTTACGCTTCCGTTACCGGATATTCCGAAAACATTTGCCATAATACTGCTGTCAGCATTTACAAGAACATCTCTGAATGCAAAATTATCTGAAATAAAATTATCAAATTTTTCTCCAAAGTCCTCGTCAAAAAAAGAGGGCATTTGTGCAAGCTCTCTGTTTTCTGTATTTTCAGCCTTATAAAATTTCATAAATGTAACAGGAATACACAAAACAAAAAAAATAAAAATTAAATACGCCAATTTAAGAGCTTTCTTCATATGACACCTCCCTTTCCGGATACAATATGCTTTTTATCCGTCACATTATATTAAAATCTAAAATAAATAAAAGGATTATACGTTGATGCAGAAATGTTTATTATGCAAAACGCAAACAATATTACAGATAACACATAGCCGATAAACGACACACAATTTCTATTCAGAACACCTGCAATTTTTTTATGCACTCCAAAAGAAAGCAAAATACCGATTATAAATATCGTAATATTATAAGGATTACATATTTCTACCGCTCTGCTTATATTGGTTTTCTCTGCACTTACAAACATTGAATATATATACCCCATGCCATAACTTATTGTATCAGCTCTGAATATGACAAAAGTCACTATCACCACAAACATTGCATAAATGTGTTTAAATATATTCGGAATTTTCTCCATTATATTTTTGCCGAAATCTTCAGCCATAAGAAATGCTCCATGTACCCATCCCCATATAAGGAATGTTACATTTGCTCCGTGCCAGAGTCCTGTAAGTGTAAAAACAATAAGCTGATTTATGGCAGTCCTCAAAATTCCCTTTCTGTTTCCTCCCAAAGGAATATATACATACTCCTTAAACCATGTTGACAAGGAAATATGCCATCTCCTCCAGAATTCTTTTATTCCCTTTGAAACAAATGGAATATTAAAGTTTTCAGCAAAATCAAAACCAAACATTCTTCCCAAACCTATTGCCATAGTACTGTACCCGCTGAAATCAAAATAAATCTGCATTGTATATGCAACAGCACCTATCCAGCTCAGTGCAGGATACAATTCACTTGTATCATATCCAAACACCGTATCTGCAATACTTCCCATTGTGTTTGCAATTAAAAGTTTTGCAGAAAGCCCGAATATAAAAAGCTTTAGTCCTGATGCCACTCTGTTTACACTGACAGTTCTTGCATCCAGCTGTTTTTCAATGTCATGATATTTTACAATAGGTCCCGCTATAAGCTGAGGAAAAAAAGAAATATACAGCACAAGTTTTGAAAGTTTTTTCTGAACCTTAACATCTCCTCTGTAAACATCTATTACATAACTCATAATTTGAAATGTAAAAAATGATATTCCTATTGGAAGATGTATCTGTCTTAAATATATTTCTGTGTTGAATATGGCATTTACACTGTTTACAAAAAAATTCAAATATTTGAACACAAACAGGAAAAATACATTAAAAATAATTGACAATGCCAGCAATATTCCATTTTTATTTTTGTCAATTCCTATGGCAAGAATATAATTAACTATTATTGAAATAAGCATTAACAAAACCGCTTTCGGTTCTCCGTAAGCATAGAAAAATAAACTTGCCGCTATGAGCACAATATTTTTAAGCTTTATCCCAGGTGTAATTATATAAACAATAAATGTCAAAGGTAAAAACAGAAATAAAAACACCACACTACTAAATACCATAATATCACCTGTTAATTGTAAGTCGGATATTCATACTTATCAAATGTATATGTCAGATTTTTTAAATATGAATCACTTACATTATAGTATTTATTGCAGGCATCAATATTTGTCCATGATCCATTTATTTTAACCTGGTTCCAGTAATGTAAAGAAGTATAAAGACCTGTCCCCCTTACAACTCTGGTTTCATACCCGGCATTTTTTAAAAGCACATCCACACATGCAGCAAATTGATAACATGCACCTCTGCCTGTATCAAATCCCGTATTTGCCATAGTTGTCCAGTCCTGCTGTGCCATATATTTATATGTTACATGCCCAACTACATAATCATAAATTGCTTTGGGAGATGTTCCTATCTGTGCCAGAATACTCTGCACCCTGTTTTGAAGTTTCAGATATGCCTGTGAATATTCCACACCAATACCATCTTCGCCGTAATAAGTATTTCCAACCTGCTGATTTACAACCATTGTACCGTCATCATTGAACAAATATTTATTATTGTTATAAACCACTTCACCTGTCTGCATCACACCTTCAGCAAAGAAATACTTTTTACCGTCAATTTCAACTATGCCCTCAACAGGATATCCGAATTCATTAAAATACATAATTTTGTCATCTTCAGTACTCCAGCCGACAGTAAAAGTTCCGTCTGATCCAAAGTTATACATTTTACCATTTATAGCTGTCGGTTCAGTATAGGCATTACCATTTTCAAAATAATATTTCTTCCCATCAACAGTTAAAAAACCGTTATATGGATTACCGTATTCATCAAATCCCTTAATACTTGTCCCATCCGCAAATATACCTGTGCGTAATGTGCCATCTGCAAAATTGTAAATTTTACCATCAACATACTGTTTGCCCACCAGTTTATTTCCGTTTACATAATATTCGGTTTTAGTATCATTCCAGCCTGTAAATCCCGTTATTTCTTCACTCATGTTATCAGTCGATTTTTCATAGTCCTGTGAGTAAAACAAAGGGTATCCCTTATCATAATCCCATCCGATTTCAACATTAAGACTTTCAATTAATCCTTTTGGGACATATGTAACACCATCATCCAAAACAGGCTTAATATCACTTTGAAAAGGCTGATCATTTATAGTAATGTCTCCGGTATTCTGATTTATATGTACACTGTCAGTCCCATTTGTAAACAAAGTTGTTTTTGTATTTGCATCCCAGTTGCATTCATAGCCCATTTCATCAAAAATACCCCTGGCCTCAACCATTAATTCTCCTGAAACAACCTTGATCTTTAAATCTTTGTAAACATCATTGTACTTTGCCTCTGCCAGAGCAGGTGTGCTTAATAACGTAGTAAATACCGCTGTTAACACTAAAAACCTTTTCATTTCTTTCTCCTTTGTTTGTAATTAAATTGCTGATAATTTAAAATTTAATACCAGTTAATACATAGCACTAAAATAACTGTGATGAAATTATTTTTTTATTTTATAAATTCCTGTATCTGCATTTTTTAGTTTCTTTTATTAACTACAAAAATATATATTATATACAATGCATTATACTACATTTTTCGTCATAATTCAATAACAAATATTACATTTTATTATATAATAACAGTTATCAAATATAATTTTACAAGTATCAATCTTCATACTTAAAATAATAGAATTCCGCCTCTTCACTTTCTTCTCTGTTTCCGCTCAAAGCATATATGCCAACCATAGTCCCCGTATGCCTTTTTCTGTCTCCGGGAACTCCTTCATCACAGAGATAAATACATTTTGGCAGTTTTGCTGCCATTTTCCATTTTACACCGTCTGTACTGTAATAAAATGATCTGTCAAGTCCTTTTACAACCACCCTGAGATAAACAACATCACAATAAACATCAGTTATAACAGTTACTCTTTCCTCACCCTTATTTCTGTTTATAACAAGCTCAAGCCCCTCACTGCATCTGCCGAACCTGATATAGCTTGCTGTTGAATAATAACACGTTATCCCTGCCTGGTATCCCGTATCCTCAGGAGAAAATTTAAGCTTAGTTTCAGCAGTATAGCTTAATTCCTGTTCACGCCTTACAAGTATATTCTTAGCACTTACATCACATAAATATCCCTTCTGTGTGTTTATTTTAAGGCAATCCTCTTCAAAGCTTTGGTAGTTGTTGTCAGGATTTCTCACCCACTCCCAGTCAAGTGAAATCCTCCCCTCTGAAAAGTCATAATATGTATTTTTTTTATATTCTGTTACAGGAAGATCAGGCATATCCTGTTCAAGGCTTGGCTTTCCGTCGTTTATTACAAACCAGCCGTCATCAGTCCATCGTACAGGGTCAAGTCCTGTTTCCCTGCCTATTGTAGTGTAGTTCCCTCCGTTTCTTCTTCCGCACAGATAAGTACACCACCATTCACCATTCTGAGTTTCAATAATATCCCCATGTCCGCTTCTCTGTATAAGTGCATCAGGGTCAGTCTGTCTTAAAACAGGGTTATATGGACATTCTTCATATGGACCATATAAACTTTTGCTTCTTGCAATATTTATGCCATGACCATAGCCTGTCCCCCCTTCTGCCACCACTGCATAATAATAACCGTTTCTCTTAAAAATATGAGGACCTTCCGGGCATCTTTCTCCCGTTCCTGCCCATACCTGCTTTATTTCACCTATAATTTCGGTACATTCATCATTAATTGGAACAACAGTTATTGCAGGAGCAATAATCATATAATGCTTACCGTCATCATCTACAAAATGAGAAGGGTCAATGTTATCAACAGGCAGTACTACAGGTTTGCTGTAAGGACCTTCCGCTTTGTCAGCTGTCATTACAAGCTGACTTCTCATGTGACTTTTATTCATATCTTCTGAATTATGCCTTAATGTGGCAAATATATAGAACTTACCATTATAATATGATATGTCAGGTGCCCATATTCCTCTTGAGTCCAGAGTTTTACTTAAATCAAGATAGTCATTTTCCGTAATAGCATGACCTATCACTTCCCAATGAACAAGATCCTTTGAATGAGAAACAGGTATTGCAGGAAAGTACTGAAAACTTGAATTTACTTTATAATAATCATCTCCAACTCGTATTACTGAAGGATCTGGGAAAAAGCCCCTGTGAACCGGATTACAATATTTCATAACAGCCTCCTGATTTCTTATAATTTAACATATTAATTATATCATTGCTTAAATTTTAGTCAACAGATTTTTTCGTAAATTGTCGTATTTCCTCTTTTTGTACACAATAAATACATATTTAATTCACAAATATTTAACACTTACAAATTTCCCATAATTTCTGTTAAAATTAAGTAAAAAATTCATAAAATTAATCTTGACAAATCCCGAAATTTGAATACAATTAATATTGAAAGATATATTTTACATTATATGGAAGGAGGAAGCCAATTATATTATAATTGGTTATCAATGTTATGAAGAAGTATTTAATGATGGCAGCAGTTGTTGGTGTTATGAGTTTTTCTCTTATGGGTTGTGGTTCTACTAATACTGTTGATGATGGCAGTGCAGTTGAGGAAGAAACTGTTGTAGATGATTCAGCTGATGAGGATGCTGAGGAAGATGCTGATGCAGTAGCTGATGAAGACGCTGATGCAGCAGCTGACGAAGATGCTGATGTTGAAGCTGACGAAGATGCTGACGCAGCTGATGCTGAATAATTTCAGAACATATCAACTATAGTGAATTTTTACTTATTTTAACTTTTAACGGAGGCTTAATGCCTCCGTTTTCTTTTGCAATAAACAAGGGACAGCATATAACTGTCCCT
>CAZGIC010000075.1:0-2338 GCA_964526435.1 uncultured Lachnospiraceae bacterium
AAAAACATTAAAAAGGTATACCTTTTGGGAGTGGATTTTTATTGAAAATTTACCTTATTTTTTGTTGACATTTGCACAAAAAACAGGTACAATTAACAATGTAACTTTATATCATTTTACTAACATTAAAAAGGTATACCTTTTTAATGTTTTTTGTTCATATTGTTAAAATAATAATAGTATATTTGTGTTTTTTAAGTATTTAATATAGTTTAATTTTTCAAAAACAACAATTTTAACTGTTGTTTTTTGGGAAAAAGATAAAAAAATGCTTGCAATTGATATGATGGTATGATATAATTTTGAATTGTAGTGAAAACGAATGGTCCGCTGATGCTTCCACTTAGTTGGATCAAATTGGGCATTAAGAACATTTATGATGAAAGGGAGGCAAAGCCTTATGAATTGTGAAATTATCAGAGAAATTGAAAGCAGTCAGTTAAAGAGTGATATTCCTGAATTTAAGGTTGGCGATACTGTAAGAGTATATGCTAAGATCGTTGAGGGTTCTAAGGAAAGAATCCAGATGTTTGAGGGTATCGTTCTTAAAAGACAGGGCGGCAGCTCAAGAGAAACATTTACTGTAAGAAGAGTATCTTATGGTGTAGGTGTTGAAAAAACTTGGCCATTACATTCACCAAGAATCGACCGTATTGAGGTTGTAAGATATGGTATTGTAAGAAGAGCTAAGCTTAACTACCTTAGAGACAGAGTTGGTAAGGCTGCTAAGGTTAAGGAAGACATTACAAGAAGATCAAAATAAGTTACAAGAAATGTACAATCGGCCTATAGCTGAAAGCTGTATTATGGACGTCGGAAGTATTTCGGTGTATACATTTCTTGCAGTAAGCTAAGGAAGAAATTACCAACCTGTGATGTCTGCTGTTTTACGGCAGACATCACGATTTTCTGAAACCGATGTTTGTGACAGCGGTAGCGGGAAGCAATAGGGTCGGTGGAATTGAATTAATCAGGTAACTTTGTTTTCAAAGCCGGTCCCCTTTATATCAGGGACTGAACAGCTTGAAAATTTTAGTATGTGACGCTTTTTTGGGTTTTACAGTTATGTTTAATTCAAATTAAGCGTTATTTTTTTATTTAGCAACGTCCTTTTTTCGTGTATGGAGGTAATTATGAATATACAGTGGTACCCCGGTCATATGACAAAGACCAGAAGAATGATGGAAGAAAATATTTCTCTTGTGGATATTGTTATTGAGCTTTTAGATGCAAGACTGCCCTTAAGCAGTAAAAATCCTGAAATTGACAAGCTTGCCGCAAACAAAAAGAGAATAGTTATACTTAACAAGGCTGACCTTGCCGATGAGAAAAAAACAAAGGAATGGTCTGAATACTTCAGGTCAAAGGGATTTGTGGTGATTGAAGCAAATTCTGCAACAGGAAAGGGAATTAAGGAAATTACGCCTGCCGCTAAAGAGCTTATGGCTGAAAAGGTTGAAAGACTTAGAAAGAGAGGAAGGCTTTTTGTGCCTACAAGGGCTATGATAGTAGGTATACCTAATGTTGGAAAGTCTACTCTTATTAATAAATTTGTTGGCAGAAATATGGCTAAGACAGGAGATAAGGCAGGAGTTACAAGGGCTAAGCAGTGGGTTAAAATTAAAAAAGACTTTGAGCTTTTGGATACGCCGGGAATATTGTGGCCTAAGTTTGAGGATCAGGAGGTAGGTCTTAAACTTGCCTTTACGGGAGCTATTAATGACGATATTATGGACAGCACTGTTTTGGTAACTCATCTTATTGAATATCTGGATAAATTATATCCTGAGGCTGTGAAAAAAAGATACGGTATAGAATATGATGAAAATACGCCTGTTCATGAAATATTTGAAATGATAGCAAGAAAAAGAGGTTTTATAAAAAAGGGTAATGAAGTTGATTACAAGAGAACTGCCGATATTGTTATAGATGAGTTCAGAGGCGGACTTCTCGGAAAGATGACCCTTGAAAGTGTTTCTGATATGGAAAAAATTTCAAATTGAAATTTGCAGTTTGTGAAAGTATAAAAGTTTGTGATCGGTTTATACTATGATTGTAAGGCGAATACGTCTTTAAAATTTTAGGAGGTCACAAATTATGAACAATAACATGAACAACAAAAGTGAGAGAAACTCAAATAATAATCAGGCAAACAACAAGAGCAGCAGAGTAGAGTTTGCTAATGAAATCAGCCAGGAAATGAATAAGAAGAGTAATAACTCTAGCAGAAGTTCAAACAAAAACTGCAATAATAATCAGAGTTCCAGAAGCTGATAAATAAATCAGCAGAGTTTAGTTAAGAAATGGAGTTGTTTCACCAAGTGTGAAACAACTCCAT
>CAZGIC010000075.1:2438-7037 GCA_964526435.1 uncultured Lachnospiraceae bacterium
TGGAGTTGTTTCACCAAGTGTGAAACAACTCCATTTTTTTATTTAAGTTTAATGAAAATAAGCAAATAATTCTAAATTTCATCCTCAGGATATTCAAGGGCATCAAAATAGTGTTTATGACAGTTTTTACTTGAAAAATAGGCACAATGACTGCACTTTGGTTCTTCCTTGAACATATAGGGGATTTCGGGGAGGGGTTTGAAGTGAGGGCATGTTTTTCTTTTATATACTTTCATAATTTGTGCTCCTTTGCAGATACTGTTTTTTTGTATTCAGTAATATTTTAAGCTTCAATATAAAAAATATGCAGGGATATTGTGATTTGTTTCAAAATTAAGACTGTGGAATTTTGAAAGAGGAGAACAGATTTACATTTTAAGTTTGTAAAATAAAAAGTTAGGTACCTTGACAAAATATATTGACGATGATATAATTAAAATATAATATCTAGGCACCTAACTTTTTAATTGTAACAGGGAGGACAGGAAATGGAAAACAGAGAGCTTTTGATGATTTTGGAAAAATGCGGTCATTTTCTCTATCACAGAAGAGGCGGAAAGAGGGGGCAGTTAAAAGTTCTTAATATTATAAATGAAAGGGGAAGCATAACACAGAAAGAACTTCTTGAAGCCCTTACCCTTAAATCAGGCTCAGTAAGTGAAGTTGTGAAGAAACTTGAAAATCAGGGATATATAATTAAGACAAGGAGCAGTGCAGACAGAAGAATGATAAATATTACTCTTACTGATGACGGAAGGGCTTTTCTTGAAAGTCAGCTTGAAATAAACAGTGAACAGGAAAAAGTGCTTTTTACTTCATTAAGTCGGGAAGAACAGGAAGAACTTGTAATTCTGCTTAATAAGCTTTTTGAGGACTGGAAGAGTAAGTTTGACAGTTCCCTTTTTCATCACAAGGTATAAAGTGTTGTTAATATGAGGTTTTGTCAGTTAATTTATATAGCAGGGAGGTTAAAATGTGTTTAAGTTTTTAAAGAAATACTGGGTTTTTGGTTTGCTTGCGTCGCTGTTTATGTGCGGTGAGGTAGCAATGGATCTGATACAGCCTGAAATGATGAGAACAATTGTTGATGAGGGTGTACTGGGGCTGTCAAATAATAATGTGGGGGATTTAAATCTTATTATTACAACGGGACTTAAAATGCTGGGTGTTGTAATAATTGGAGGAATTACGGGAGTGCTTTCAGGTGTTTTTGCCAATATGTTTAGTCAGAACTGGGGAAATGAAATAAGGAAAGCCTGTTTTAAAAGGGTAATGGAGTTTTCTTTTGAACAGACAGACAGATTTTCAACGGGTTCTCTTGTGACAAGAATAACAAACGATGTTACACAGGTGCAAAATCTGGCAACCCAGGCAGTAAGGGGATTTGTAAGAACTTCTCTTTTGTTTTTCGGGGGTATATTCTGTGTTGCATCTCTTGATTTGAAATTTGCTGTGGTTCTTGCCTGTTCTCTTCCTTTTGTTATAATAGGTGTTTTATATTTTATAGTAAAGGCAATGCCTTATTTTGATACTTTACAGAGAAAACTGGATAAAGTAAACAGTGTTGTGCAGGAAAATGTGTCAGGTGCAAGAGTTGTAAAAGCCTATGTAAAAGAGGAATATGAAGAGAAAAGATTTGGTAAGGCAAACAATGAGCTTGTGGAAACACAGCTGAGAGTGCTTAAAATGTTTGCATATATGACACCTCTTGCCAATATTGTGCTCAATGTTGTAATGATCGTTATAATTAAGGCGGGGGCAATTGATGTTGAAAATGGCATTACTACTCCGGGAAGTATTATGGCTGCAATTACATATTTATCACAGATACTTCATTCTGTTATGTCACTGGCAATGATTTTCCAGACTGTTTCAAGAGGAAAGGCATCGGCCGACAGATTAAATGAAATACTTGATACGGAGCCTGTAATTAAAGACGGAAATTTTGAAGGGGAGGCAAATGTTAAGGGTAAAATTGAATTTAGAAATGTTTCTTTTGCATATCCTCAGGGGAATGGGGAGCTTGTGCTTGATAATATAAGTATTACCATAAATCCCGGTGAAACATTGGGAATACTGGGAGCAACAGGCTGCGGCAAGTCAAGTCTGGTAAACTTAATTCCGAGATTTTATGATGTTACTGAGGGAGAAGTTCTTGTTGACAATGTAAATGTAAAAGACTACAGACTTGATGAGTTAAGAGATAAAATTTCTTTTGCATTACAAAAAAGCGAACTTTTTAACTCAACTATAAAGGAAAACATAATATGGGGAAAAGCAGATGCAGGTGATGATGAAATTAAAAAAGCAAGTGACAATGCTCAGGCAAGTGAATTTATAGAGGCTAAATCTGAAGGCTTTGATACAATGGTGGCAGAAAAGGGTATGAGCCTTTCAGGGGGACAAAAACAAAGGATTGCTATAAGCAGGGCACTTCTTAAAAATGCTGAAATACTTATATTTGACGATACTACAAGTGCTCTTGACCTGAAAACAGAGGCTAAGCTTTATAAGGCTTTAAAAAAGGATTACGGCAGTATGACAAAAATAATTATTGCTCAGAGAATAGCTTCTGTTAAGGGGGCGGACAGAATTGCAATTATGGATAACGGCAAAATTGCAGCCTGTGATACTCATGAAAGACTGCTTGAAACAAATGAAATATATCAGGATATATATAATTCACAGCTTAAGGGCGGAGGTGGAATAAATGAGTAACAGTAACGAAAATAAGTCTCAGATTAATATTCGTATACCCGGAATGAAAGGTCCCAGAAATCATGGTATAGTTGAAAAACCAAAGGACGGAAGAAAAACCGCTTTAAAGCTTATTAAGTATTTTGAAAGGGAAATAAGCCTTATTTTTTCACTTATATTTGTGGTTGTTGTTGTAGTGTTTTGCTCTGTTACGGCACCGAATCTTCAGAGTAAAGCTGTTGATACAATTGCCGACGGAAGATACTCTCAGATAGGCAGTATATTAATAATTATGCTTATATTATACTGTATCTACAGTCTGGCTACACTTTTTCAGAATTTGTTAAGTGCTGTGTTAAGTCAGAAAATTGTAAAAAAAATGAGGGAAGATTTGTTTGAAAAAATTGTTAATCTGCCTGTTAAATACATTGATAATCATCCTCACGGGGATATAATGAGCCGTATGACAAATGATGTGGAAAATATATCAAATATTGTGTCTCAGTCGTTGGGTTCTCTTGTGTCGGGGGTGCTTACAATACTGGGAACTGTGGGGATGATGCTCCTGTTATGTCCTGAGCTTGCGGTTTTGTCATGTTCTACTGTTATACTGACGGTTATTGTGACAAAGTATCTTTCAAAGGTAATGAGGAAGTTCTTTACAAAAAGACAGGCACTTCTTGGTGAGCTTAACGGCATAGTTGAGGAAAAGGTGACGGGGTATAAGACCGTTGTTGCATACAACAGACAAAAGGCAGTGACAGAGGAATTTGAAAAAAGCTCTGATGAACTTACAAGGACGGGAATAATTGCCGAAATATTCAGCGGTTCAATGGGTCCTGTTATGAATGTAATAAATAATATAGGCTTTCTTATAATTGCTGTTTTTGGGGGTTATTTTGCAATAAAGGGGGTTATATCAATAGGCGTTGTATCCGCTTTTATTGTGTATGCAAAACAGTTTGGCAGACCTATTAATGAAATTGCACAGGTTTACGGTCAGATACAGACGGCTCTTGCCGGTGCAGAAAGAATATTTGAAATTATGGACGAGGACAGCGAAAATAAAGAGGGCGTTTTTAATATGGAAAATGCAAGGGGGAATATTGAATTTAAAAATGTTAATTTCTCCTATAAAGAAGGAAAGCAGGTGCTTTTTGATTTTAACATTGATGTCAGAGCAGGACACAAGGTTGCTCTTGTAGGTGCAACAGGAAGCGGAAAAACAACTGTTGTAAATCTGCTTATGAGATTTTACGACATTGACAGCGGTGAAATACTTATTGACGGCGTCAATATTAAGGATATTTCCATTGAAGAGCTGAGAAAAAATACTGCTATAGTTTTGCAGGATACAGTGCTGTTTTCAGATACAATAAGAAATAATCTTAAATATTCAAATCCTGATGCAAGTGATGATGAAATGATCAAAGGAGCTAAACTTGGAAACTGCTATAATATGATAAAGCATTTTCCTGATAAATTTGATACTATGCTTACTGAATCGGGACAAAATCTGTCACAGGGGCAAAGACAGCTGTTGTCTATAGCAAGGGCTTTTCTTGCAGATCCTAAAATACTTATTCTTGATGAGGCTACATCAAGTGTGGATACAAGAACGGAAAAAAATATTCAGGACGCTATGGTAAATCTTATGAAGGAAAGAACAAGTCTTATTATTGCTCACAGACTTTCTACAATACAGGATGCTGATATGATAGTTGTAATGGATGAGGGAAGAATTGCAGAAACAGGAAATCATAAAGAACTTCTTGAAAGAAAGGGAAAGTATTATGAACTGTATATGACACAGTTTGAGGGGAATAGGATTTGATAAAAGAGTGGGGAGCTGAGTGAGTGAGGAGCTGAGTGAGTGAGGAGTGAGGAGCTAGGAGTGAGGAG
>CAZGIC010000075.1:7137-11779 GCA_964526435.1 uncultured Lachnospiraceae bacterium
TAATAGTTTCAATTCCTCGCTTTGTTAAATTCTGATTTGTTATAGTTTTCATTTCTTACTTTGTTAAGTTCTGATTTGTAAAAGGGATAAGATTACATATGAAAGAAAATAAGGCTGTTGTGCAGAATGACGAAAAATATCATTTTAATGAATATAGGCTAGCATATTTTACTAATGTTGTAGTATAATTAGAAAATGGGCTTATGCGTGTCAAAATGAAAGTCTGCTTTTGTTTTTGTGCAGAGCCGGGGGCATTGAAAAGAGTTAATTCAGTGAATTTTTGAAAATATGTTTTGTGAAGGAGGATGAAAATGAACAGGGAATTTGATTATTCTGTAGTTGACAAGGTAATTGAAAACCATCAATGTAAGCAGAGTTCCGTTATAGCAATTTTGCAGGATGTTCAGGAACATTATCACTATTTGCCGAGAGAGGTTTTTTCTTACATAGCGAAAAAGCTTGATACAAGTGTTGCAAATATATACAGTGTTGCAACATTTTATGAAAATTTTTCTCTTGAACCTAAGGGTAAATATGTAATAAAGGTATGTGACGGTACTGCCTGTCATGTGAGAAAAAGCATACCTGTACTTGAAAGACTCAGAGCCGATCTGTGCCTTAAAGACGGGAAGGTTACAACAGATGATCTTATGTTTACTGTTGAAACCGTAAGTTGTCTTGGTGCCTGTGGTCTTGCTCCTGCAATGACTGTAAATGACAAAGTTATTCCGGCAATGACGCCTGATAAGGCAAGTGACATTATAAAAGAATTAAAGGAGGCTGAAGGAGATGCTTAAGAGCAGAGAAGAACTTACAGAACTGAGATCAGCCTACAGTGCATCTCTTAAGATGCAGACAAGAAAGATACTTGTGTGTGCAGGTACAGGCTGTGTTGCAGGAGGCTCCCTTGACATACATGATGAACTTGTGAGAATTATTGGGGAAAAGGGTTTAAACTGTACTGTTGAACTTGAAAAAGAGCCTCATAATGAATCAATAGGCGTGAAAAAAAGCGGTTGTCATGGATTTTGTGAAATGGGTCCTCTTGTGAGAATTGAACCTGAGGGTATACTGTACACAAAGGTAAAAATTGAGGACTGTGAAGAAATTGTAAATGAAACAATTGTAAACGGAAATGTTATTGACAGACTTGTGTACAAAATTGAGGGTGTGCCATACATAAGACAGGAGGATATTCCTTTCTATGCAAAACAGCAGAGAGTTGTACTTGAACACTGCGGTCATATTGATGCTACATCTATACTTGAATATATAGGTATGGGAGGCTATGAAGCTCTTGAAAAAGCTCTGTTTGAAATGGAGCCTGTAGAAATTGTAGATGAAGTTGAAAAATCTGTTTTAAGAGGAAGAGGAGGCGGAGGTTTCCCTACAGGAAGAAAGTGGCGTCAGGTTTTAAATCAGAAGGATCCTGTTCACTATGTTGTCTGTAACGGTGATGAGGGGGATCCCGGTGCCTTTATGGACAGAAGCATTATGGAGGGTGATCCTCACAGAATGCTTGAAGGTATGATTATTGCAGGTATTGCAACAAAATCTCACGAGGGTTATATATATGTGAGAGCTGAGTATCCTCTGGCTGTATCAAGACTTGAAAATGCAATAAGTCAGGCTAGAGAGCTGGGTCTTGTAGGCAAAAATATTCTGGGAAGCGGATTTGATTTTGAATTTCATATTAACAAGGGTGCAGGTGCCTTTGTCTGTGGTGAGGGTTCTGCTCTTACAGCTTCTATTGAGGGCAAGAGAGGAATGCCCAGAGTAAAGCCGCCGAGAACTGTTGAGAAAGGTCTTTTTGAAAAGCCTACTGTACTTAACAATGTGGAAACTTATGCAAATGTACCTGAAATAATAATAAATGGTGCAGACTGGTATAAGGGTATTGGACCTGAAAACAGTCCCGGAACAAAGGCTTTTGCTCTTACAGGAAATATACAGAATACAGGTCTTATTGAAGTGCCTATGGGTACTACATTAAGAGAAATCATATTTGATATTGGCGGAGGAATGAAGGGCGGAAAAGCTTTTAAGGCTGTGCAGATAGGCGGTCCGTCTGGAGGCTGTCTTATAACTCCTAATCTGGATATGCCTCTTGACTTCGATTCTCTTAAGAAAGTTGGTGCAATGATAGGTTCGGGCGGTCTTGTTGTTATGGACGAAAATACCTGTATGGTTGAGGTTGCACGTTTCTTTATGAACTTTACTCAAAATGAGTCCTGCGGAAAGTGTGTGCCATGCAGAGAAGGAACAAAGAGAATGCTTGAAATACTTGAAAGAATTGTGGCAGGAAATGGTCAGAAGGGTGATGTGGAGCTTCTGCTTGATCTTGCAGATACCATTTCTTCAACGGCTCTGTGCGGACTGGGAAAATCTGCCGCAATGCCTGTTGTGTCAACAATTAAGAATTTCAGAGAAGAATATGACGCCCATATTATAGATAAAAAATGTCCGACGGGTCAATGCAAAAAGCTTGTGACATATTACATTGACCCTGAGCTGTGCAAGGGCTGTTCAAAATGTGCAAGAAACTGCCCTGTTGACGCAATAAGCGGTGAAATAAGGTCACCATATACAATTGATGCTTCAAAGTGTATTAAATGCGGTGCCTGTGTTGAAAACTGTAATTTCGGTGCAGTTAAGGAGGGATAAAAATGGCTAATGATAATTATATGATTATTGACAATATACCTGTGGCTATTGAAGGCGAAAAAAATATACTTGAGCTTATAAGAAAAGCAGGTATAGATCTGCCTACTTTCTGCTATCATTCCGAATTATCTGTTTACGGTGCATGCAGAATGTGTATGGTTGAAAATAAGTGGGGCAGTATGGAGGCTGCCTGTTCAACTCCTCCAAAACCGGGTGCTGAAATTTATACAAATACACCAAAACTGAGAAAATACAGAAAAATGATACTTGAGCTTCTTCTGTCAAATCATTGCAGGGATTGTACAACATGTGACAAAAACGGTGAGTGCAGACTTCAGGAACTTGCAGGTAGGTTTGGTATAACAAGGGTAAGATTTAAAAATACTGCTGAAAATCCTGATATTGACGACTCCTCTCTGTGCATAACAAAGGACAGAAGCAAATGTATTCTCTGCGGGGACTGCGTAAGAGTGTGCAATGAAGTTCAGAATGTGGGAGCTATTAATTTTGTGAACAGAGGTTCTAAAATGATTGTGGCTGCCGCCTTTGATGAGCCTATAGGCGAGAGTAACTGTGTCGGCTGCGGTCAGTGTGCTGCTGTCTGTCCTACAGGAGCAATTGTCATAAAAAATGACAGTATGAAACTCTGGGAAGAATTTGACAGGGAAGATGTTAAAGTTGTTGCACAGATCGCTCCTGCTGTAAGAGTGGCTGTTGCCAAGTCATTCGGACTTAAAGAGGGCAATGTAATGGGCAAAATAGTGGCTTCACTTAAAAGAATAGGATTTGATGAAGTATTTGATACAGCTACAGGTGCGGATCTGACTGTTCTTGAGGAATCAAATGAATTTCTGGACAGAATTGCTGAAAACAAAAATATTCCTCTCTTTACTTCATGCTGTCCTGCATGGGTCAATTACTGCGAAAAAAATTATCCTGAAATTCTGCCTAATATTTCTACATGCCGTTCGCCTATGGAAATGTTTGGAAGTGTTATAAAAGAACAGTACAAGTCAAGCAGAAAGAAAATAATAAGCGTTGCAATAATGCCTTGTACTGCCAAGAAGTTTGAGGCGGCAAGAGAAGAATTTAAAAGAGGTGACGGAACATCTGTAATAGATTACGTTATAACAACAAAGGAGCTTATACAGATGATAAAGGAGGCAGGTATTGTTTTCAGTGAAATAGAACCTGAATCAATTGATATGCCTTTCGGCTCCATTTCCGGTGCAGGTGTTATATTTGGTGTAACAGGCGGTGTTACGGAGGCTGTTATAAGACGTATAGAAACAGATAAATCAGTAAATGCCTTAAGAAACCTTGCCTTTAAGGGGGTAAGAGGTCTTGAGGGAGTTAAGGAAACGACAATTGATTACGGCGGTAAGGAAATTAAAATTGCTGTTGTAAGCGGTCTTAAAAATGCTGATGACCTTATAAGGAAAATAAAAGCAGGTGAACATTATGACCTTGTTGAGGTTATGGCATGTCCCGGAGGCTGTATAAACGGTGCGGGTCAGCCCCATACCGATATGGACGGCAGAAAGGAAAGAAGTGCAAATCTTTATGAGGCCGACAGAATGACAACAAATAAGAGAAGTGAGGAAAATCCTCTTATGATGTCACTTTACAACGGTATTTTAAAAGGAAGAGTACATGAGTTGTTACATGTTCATTATAACAAGGAGGTATAGAGAATGGTTAAAATTTCTGTATGTATAGGAAGTGCCTGTCATTTGAAAGGGTCATACAATGTTATTAATGGTATTCAGCAGGCAGCAGAGAAAAACGGTGTAACGGGAGATGTTACAATCAACGGAACTTTCTGCACAGAAAATTGCGGCTGCAAGGGCGTTGCTGTCCTTGTAGATGATGAATACTATGGTGTTGATCCTACAAAGGTTAAGGAATTTTTTAATGATGTGGTAATGCCAAAAATTAAAGAGTGATTTTTGTGTATTGATATAAGCCTGTAAATAAA
>CAZGIC010000076.1:0-11582 GCA_964526435.1 uncultured Lachnospiraceae bacterium
TTTTTTAGTTTTTATAAGGTGTGTTTTGAGAAAACTTTCTGTTATAATAAATTTGCATTTATTGAAATTTTATTAAAAATTATAATTAATATTTACAATTTGTTAATTTTAGTGTACTCTATAATAGAGGTGATATTGATGTTTGAATTTCTTTATCCTAAGGAGTATTTATCATCTGTTTTTGAAATTACAGCAGATAAGATAAAAAGCCTTGGACTTGATACAGTTATTTTTGATATAGATAATACTCTTGTGCCCTACTGGATAAGGGTGCCTGATGACAAACTTAAAAAGTATTTTAAAGGACTTACGGACAATGGAATTAAGATTGGCGTCCTTTCAAACAGTAAGGAAATGAGAAGTAAAACATTTTGTGCTCCTGTTAATATACCCTATGTTTTCAGGGCTAAAAAACCCGGAATAAAGGGCTTTATTAAAATTATGGAAAGTATGGGGTCTGTACCTGAAAAGTCAATGATAGTTGGCGACCAGATATTTACAGATGTATGGTGCGGAAATAAGGCAGGTGCTTATTCGGTGCTTGTAAAGCAGGTAAGTCCTAAGGATGAGCTTATTACTGCACCAAAAAGACCTTTTGAAAAAATTATTTTATATTTCTATAAGAAAAAGGAGAAAAGAAAATGAATGATATATTTGATAAAGTGAAGGGGACCACTGATGTATTCAGTGTTATAGGCTGTCCTGTAAAACACAGTTTCAGTCCTGTTATACATAACACTATGTCTGAAATAACGGGGAAAGACTTTATATATACGGCTATGGAGGTACAGTCCGACTGTCTTCCCGGTGCTGTTAAGGGTGCCTATTGTCTTGGCATAAAGGGGATCAATGTTACGGTGCCTCATAAGGTTGCTGTAATGGATATGTTATGTGATATAGAAAAGAGAGCAAGAGTAATAGGTGCTGTAAATACTTTAAAGTATACAGATGACGGATATGTAGGATATAATACAGATGTAATAGGTGTGGGTTATGCAATAAAAAACAAAGGATATGATGTAAAGGATAAAACTGTACTGCTTCTTGGAGCAGGCGGGGCAGGCAATGCCTGTGCTGTTATGGCTTGTGATGAAGGGTGTAAGAAACTTATTATTGCAAACAGAACAGTTGAGAAGGCCAGAAGTCTTGCACGCAATCTGTCTGATTATTATGACTGCAGTATTGAGGCTGTGGCTATAAGCAATATTTCAGAAATAGATAGCTGTGATATAATATTAAATTCTACTACTGTTGGCTTTGGTGATCAGAAGGGCATAAGTCCTATAGAGGATAAAAATTTCTATAAGGAAAAAGGCGTTGAGTTTGTGTTTGACGCCATATACACTCCATGGGAAACACAGCTTTTAAAAGATGCTTCAGCGGCGGGAGCGGAAACTCTTAACGGGTTTAGTATGCTTGTGTATCAGGCCGTTGCTGCCGAGGAAATATGGTTTGATGAAAAGTATGACAGAGATATGCAGGAAAAGCTCTGCAAAAAATTAAGTAAGTATTACAGGGAGAATTGTTAAATGGAAAAGAATATTGTGCTTATAGGCTTTATGGGCAGCGGTAAAACAAGTGTGGGGAAGAAGCTTTCTATAGATTTAAAAAGAGAATTTATAGATATGGATGACTTTATAGAAAAAAGAGAAGGAATGTCTGTAAATGAAATTTTTGAAAAAAAGGGAGAAGCTTATTTCAGGGAGATAGAAAGAGAGCTTTGTGAAAGATTTGCTGAGGCTAAAAACAAAATAATAGCCACAGGGGGCGGAGTAATTAAAAACGATAAAAATGTTGAAAACCTAAAAAAAAGCGGTGTAATAATATATCTTAAGTCTACACCAAAGCAAATTGCCTACAATTTAAGGTATGATAATACAAGACCTCTTCTTGCAGGAGATAACAAAGAGGAAAAAATTGAAAAGCTTATGGCAGAAAGAGAGCCTGTATACAATAAATGTGCAGATATTGTACTTGATGTCAGCAATATAGATATAGATGAAACTATTGAAAAAATAAAGGAAATAACAGGTGTTTCTTGAAATTGTGGAGTGAAAATATGAAATGATGGAAAATGGAATTTCATATTTTTAGAAGGCGTTAATTGTCAATGTTGTTTGCAGATTACTGAGGTTTAAATAAAAATTCATAATAATCACCTTCCGTACATAGAATAGAGTATATGCGGCCGGACTTATGTTCTGCCAATATACGGGAGGTGATTTTTGTGTATGAAAATATTGCTGAGATTGCAAAAAATTTTAATATTACACCTGTTAATATCTATAAATGCAGGTATTATTATGTTCTCAACTGTGTAAACGGGGCTTACTCTCTTTCTGTTGCACGCCCCAAGCCATCTAAAATAAATGAAATACATAGGGTAAAGGAATGTCTTATGGACTATGGAATTCACAATATAGATAATTACTGTGTAACCGAAAATGATATTCCCTATTGTGAGGCTGACGGAAAAATATATGTTGTAACAAGATTTTTCGGTTCAAATGAGCTTGACTTTATGAATAATACTCAGGTCAGTGCTGCACTTAATGATATTGGCAGACTTCATAAGGGGTTAAAACTTATGAGTGATGAAATGCTTTCTGCGGCAAGTGATAATAATCCAACTATATCAATGTACAAAAGCAAGGGAAGAAGTCTTGAAAGAATAAAAAAGCTTTTGATACAAAAGGGAAATAAATTCTGGGATAAAGAAACGATTATTTTATTCAGAAAAATAATTGACAAGTCCATTGAGCTTACTTACAGGCTTGAAGAACTGGATTACGGCAATATATCTACCTATTGCCATTGCGGACTTAAGGAAGGAAATATTATATATAAAAAGGGAAGAACATATATAATTGACTGGGATAATATGAAATATCTTAACTATATAGAGGATGTTGCTTTTTTTACAAGGAGGTATATCAGAAAAAACTGCTATTACAGCCATCGTCATAATATGGAATATATGAATTTTGAAGAAGTACTTAACAAATATTCAAGGTATACTAATATTTCATCCTATGACTTTGAAGTGCTTAAGGTGGTAATGGAGTATCCCCATCGTTTTATAAGTACACTTGAAGAATTTTTCAGGACATCTAAAAATTTTGTTCCCACGGGAGTAAAAAGCAAGCTTGAAGAAATTGCTGCACAAAGAGAATTTGTAAATAGTTATATAAGTAAATGCTAATATGAAAAGCCAAGGAAAGTCTTTTTTAAAAGGGGTTGTCCGTGGCTTTTTGTTATGTGAGGTGAATTATGGCAACAATCAGCTTATGTATGATCGTTAAAAATGAAGAAGCTGTACTTGGAAGAATTCTTGAAATTATGAAAGATATTGCCGATGAAATCCTTATTGCAGATACGGGGTCAACTGACGGGACAAAGAATGTTGCATACAGGTATACATCAAAAGTTTTTGACTTTGAGTGGTGCGATGATTTTTCGGCAGCAAGAAATTTTGTGTGGGATAAGGCAAAAATGGATTACAGAATGTGGCTTGATGCTGATGATATAATAAGCGAAAAGTGGCAGGAGAAACTTAAAGAACTTAAGGAAAATATTGATATGAGTACAGATATTGTTATGATGAAATATGTGACAGGCTTTGATGAAGAGGATAATCCAAGTTTCTTCTGCTGCAGAGAAAGGCTTATAAAAAACAGTGCAGGGTACAGATGGAAAGGAAAGGTTCATGAGGCTGTGGAGCTTCATGGGAATATTGTACATTCAGATATAGAAATTGAACACAGAAAGATAAAGGAAGAATATAGCGACAGAAATTTAAAAATATACGAAAGTATGATTAAAAGAAATGAAGTATTTGAACCCAGAGATAAATTTTATTACGGCAGAGAACTTTATTACAACGGAAAGTATAAGGAAGGAAAAAAGGTATTAATTGATTTTTTAAAAGAGGGAAACGGTTGGATAGAAAACAACATAGATGCTTGTCGGTACATTTCATATTGTTATGAAATAAAGGGTAAATTTAAAGAAAGAATGAAAGCTCTTTTTTACAGCTTTTATTTCGATATACCAAGAGGTGAGATATGCTGTGAAATCGGAAGAGCTTTTATGGAAAAAGAAGAATATGAAAAGGCTGTGTATTGGTATAATCAGGCAATTAAGGCAAAATATAATGAGTATTCAGGTGCTTTTGTAAATAAAGATTTTTATGATTACATACCTGCGGTACAGCTTTGTGTGTGCTATGACAGAATGGGTGATTATAAGAAAGCTTTTGAATATCATAAGATTTCAAAAATGATAAAGCCTGATACAGAAGAAGTAAAGTTTAATGATAAATATTTTGAAAGTATGGGGATTTGAAAGAGGGGAGTGAGGAATGAAAAGAGAGGGGAGTGAAGAAGTAAGTTACAAATTGGAATTTAATGAAATAACAGAAAGAAATTTGACAAAGCCTATTGCCAATGCTTCATTAAATCACCGATTTTACAGTATAGTCATATAATGGAGTAGGCTTGTTGTAAAGTCTGATAATGAAGGAAAGGAGTGGGTAATTTGGACAGCTGTTCTAACAACAAAAACAGTAATAACTGGTATGATTTGCTGCAGCTTTTACAGGAAAGCAGTGAAAATAATGCAAGTAATGAGAATTGTGAAAATATATATTATGAAAACACATCTGCAAGCAATAGAAATTACAGCAACATAGGTGCAACAGGACCTCAGGGACCGAGAGGATGTCGGGGAGCAAGGGGAGCTACAGGAGCAAGAGGAGCTACAGGTCCCCAGGGACCGAGAGGATGTAATGGGGCAAGAGGAGCAACAGGAGCAACGGGTCCCCAGGGACCGAGAGGGTATAACGGTGCAAGGGGAGCAACAGGAGAAAGGGGAGCCACAGGGGCTACGGGAGCAACGGGAGCTACAGGAGCCACAGGAGCAACAGGTCCCGCAGGAGGTGCAACGGGAGCAACTGGAGCTACAGGAGCAACCGGGGCAAGAGGAGCAAGAGGAGTTACGGGAGCAAGAGGAGCCACAGGAGCAACTGGAGCCACAGGAGCAACGGGGGCTACAGGAGCAATGGGAGCCACAGGAGCAACGGGAGCAACGGGAGCAAGAGGTACAAGAGGAGCAAGAGGAGTAACAGGAGCGACAGGTGCTGCTGCCACAGTAAGCGTTGGAAATGTGTACACAATTTTGCCGGGAGAGAGTGCAAGGGTTGTAAATACAGGTACAGATGAAAATGCCGTCTTTGATTTTTATATTCCCGGGGGATATGTGCAGGTAGAAATACTTGTGACATTTAATGAAAATGAACAGACAAGTGTTTCGGGAGAGGCTCTGGTTCTGGGAGAAAATACAATAGAAATCGGAATAAGTATTTCCCATGGGGCAAATACCTCTGATATAGAAATAAACAAAGCAGGACTCTATCAGATCGCACTCCATTGTACAGGAGAGGTAAATACAGGTACAGCTTTACCTGAAACTGTAAATTTGAGACTTTATGTAAATGACTCGGCTGTTGAGGGAGCAGTTGCAGGGCACACATTTTATTCTGTCTGTGAGTGTGCATCTTTTGGGATAGATACGGTGTTTTCTGCAGCAGCAGACAGCAGTGTACGCATAGCTGCAGATAAGAGCGGATATATTTTCAGAAATATAATTGTGTCTGTTGTGCGTATAGGGGATTCATAAAAGTAAAACAGATAAAAAGACGCATCACAGTAAAATATATACTGTGGTGCGTCCCGGTTTATTATATCATATTATATTATTGTTATTATTAGTCAATGCACTTAAATATTGTAACTGAAAGAGGAGCAAGCCTTAAGCCTATGCTGTTTTCTCTGTGGTTACATTCAATTTTTTCTGAATGGGCAGGTTCTGTGTTTACTACTCCGCTGCCGCCGAAACGTGTATCATCACTGTTGAGTATTTCCTTCCATGTGCCTTCAAAAGGAACTGCAACTCTGAACTTTTCATCTGCATTAGGAGTAAAATTACATATAATTACAAGAGTATCGTTCTTTGTTTCGCCTCTTCTTATGAAAGAATATATGCTCCTGTCCTTGTCGTCTGCGTCGATCCACTCAAAACCAAAACCTTCATAATCCATTTTCCAGAAAGCATTGTTATCAAGGTAAAGGTGATTTAATTCCTTTACAAAGTCAAGCATCTGCTGATGATGGTCATATTCAAGAAGGAACCAGTCGAGAGGACGCTTTTCGTTCCATTCAATAAACTGACCGAATTCACCGCCCATAAAGAGAAGCTTCTTGCCTGGGTGTGCCATTGCAAAGCCGTAAGACGCTCTTAAGTTGGCAAATTTCTGCCAAAGATCGCCTGGCATCTTATCGAGCATTGACTTCTTTCCGTGAACTACTTCATCATGACTTAAAACAAGTACAAATTTTTCACTATAGGCATATGTTGATGCAAATGTCATATTATAGTGATGATATTTTTTGTAAATAGGGTCAAGGGCTACGTATTCAAGGAAGTCGTTCATCCAGCCCATATTCCACTTTAATGTAAAGCCAAGACCATCCTGCTCGGCAGGAGTAGTTACATTTGGCCATGATGTGGATTCTTCCGCTATCATATGAACATTAGGGTGTCTGCCTAAAATAACAGAGTTCATATGTTTCATAAATTCGACTGCATCAAGATTTTCTCTTCCGCCGTATTTATTTGGAACCCATTCGCCGTCTTTCTTGCAGTAGTCAAGATAGAGCATTGAGGCAACTGCATCAACTCTCAGACCGTCAATGTGGAATTTCTCTATCCAGTAAATTGCATTTGCAATTAAGAAGTTTTTAACTTCGTTTCTGCCGTAGTTGAATATAAGTGTTCCCCATTCGGGATGTTCGCCCTGCTTTGGATCCTGATGCTCATAAAGAGCTGTGCCGTCAAATTTTGCAAGTCCGTTTGCATCCTTTGGGAAATGGGCAGGAACCCAGTCTAAAATAACACCTATACCTGCCTGATGACATCTGTCAATAAATGTCATAAATTCTTCCGGATTGCCGTATCTGCTTGTAGGGGCATAATATCCTGTTACCTGATAGCCCCAGCTTCCGTCAAAGGGGTGTTCTTCTATAGGCATAATTTCAATATGAGTGTAGCCCATTTCCTTGACATAAGGTATAAGTTCGTTTGAAAGCTCTATATAGCTTAAGAATCTGTTATCTTCGCTTTCAACTCTCTTCCATGAGCCTAAATGCACCTCATATATATTCATAGGTGTGTTAAATTTGTCTGTTGCATCAAGGTGAGCATACCAGCTGTCGTCGTTCCACTTATATTTGTTAATGTCATATACAAGTGATGTTGTGCTTGGTCTGAGTTCCTGGAACTTTCCGTAAGGGTCGGTTTTCTGTATTAAATGACCATCAGTTGTCTTTATCTCAAACTTATATTTATCACAGTTTTGTAATCCGGGGATAAATATTTCCCATATACCTGAGTTTGCAAGAAGTCGCATTGCGTTTCTTCTGCCGTCCCAACTGTTAAATTCGCCTATTACGCTGACTCTTTTTGCATTAGGTGCCCATACTCCGAAAAGCACACCGTCAATGCCGTCTATTGTCACAGGGTTAGCACCGAGCTTTTCGTAAATTCTATAATGAGTTCCCTGATTAAAAAGATATATATCCTGTTCTCCTATGCCGGGAGCAAAGGAATATGGATCATAGGTCGTCCACTCATTGCCGTTATAGTCTTCAATATGAAGTTTGTATTTGAACCATTTTTTTCTGCTTTTAATTACACACTCAAAAAAGCCGTCCATATGTATTTTTTCCATTTCAAATGCCTTCTCGGGCTTGTTATCATCAATAACAGTGATTGATTTAGCCTGAGGTATAAAGGCCCTTACTACAATGCACGGTTTGTCATCGATGACCATTTCATGCATACCAAGTACAGTATGGGGGTCACCATGTGAGGCTGTAATAATTAACTGCATTTCCATCATATTAATTGTTGTGAGCATATACACACATCCCTTCTCTTAATTGTAACTAACTTTATTATAAACTATATTTTGAAATAATGCTAGTATAAATAACAGAAATGTAGTAAAATATTTTTTATATGAAAACGTAAAAATAAATAAAAAGTCAAAACGGAGGGAAATTTAATGAATACTGACTGGGATCTGAGCAATATTTATACTTCAGTAAAATCAAAAGAATTTAAAGAGGATTTTGAAAAATATAAGTTACTTATAAAAAATCTCAATGACTGGTGCCGTGAAAATTTTGTAAATGCCGAAAATGCAGGTGAAAAGCTTGAAAAATATATAAATATGAAAAATGAAATAATGTCATATGAAAAGCTTATGCTTTATGTAAATCTGGCACAAAGTACGGATACAACAGATACGGAGCTTGCAAAGGCAGGGGACATAATTGAAAATGCCGAAGCTGAAATGGCATATCAGGATACGGCTATTGTGGAATTTGTGAAAAAAATTGAAAATATTGAGGATATAATTGAGGCAAATAATATTTTAAGAGAACATAAATTTTATTTAGACGAAATCAGAGGAAAGGGAGAACATACCCTTTCCGTTGAAGAAGAGGCTGTTATATCAAAAATGAAAAATACAGGCTCTCTTTTGTGGGAAAAACAGTGGAATCAGCTTTCATCAACTCTTACGGCTGATTATAATGGAAATGAAATTCCTCTTTCAGAAGTGAGAAACCTTGCATATGACAAATCACGGGAAGTGAGAAAAAAAGCATATGAGGCTGAAATGAAAGCTTACAGTAAAATTGAACAGTCCTGTGCTTTCTGTATGAATGGTATCAAGGGGGAAGTTATTACATTGGCGGAGATGAGGGGATTTAAATCACCTCTTGATATGACATTAAAGGAGTCAAGAATAGATGAAAAAATACTTGACGCCATGTTTTCGGCTGTGGAGGAAAAGCTTGATAAGCTCCAGAATTATTTTCTGATAAAGAGTAAGGCACTTGGATATAAAGGACCTCTGCCTTTTTATGAATTATTTGCCCCTGTTGTGAAAAGTGATAAAGTATACACTGTTGAAGAGGCAAGAGATTTTGTGCTTAAGTGCTTTTACGGATTCAGCAGAGATTTAGGGGATTTTGCAAAGTCTGCCTTTGAAAAGAGATGGCTTGACCTTATGCCTAAAAAAGGAAAGGTTGGAGGTGCTTACTGCGAAACTATCCACTCAATGAAAGAAAGCAGAATACTTGCAAATTTCGGCGGTGCTTTTGATGATGTTATTACAATAGCCCATGAGCTTGGACATGCTTTTCACAACACAAGGCTTTTTAATTTGTCTGAAATAAACAGCTTTTATCCTATGCCTATAGCGGAAACTGCATCTACATTCTGTGAAAGCATTGTTGTAAATGAAGCATTGAAAAGTGCTGATGACAATGAAAAAATAAATATTCTTGAAAATGATATAATGGGACTTACTCAGTGTGTTGTGGATATTTATTCAAGGTTTTTGTTTGAGGATTCTGTTTTTAAAAAGAGGAAAGATGGAACTCTTTCATGTGATGAGCTTTCATCACTTATGACAGAGGCTCAGAAAAAGGCATATGGAAAGGGACTTGATGAAAATTGTATGCACAAGTATATGTGGGTATGCAAACCTCATTATTATGACGGTGAATTTAATTATTACAATTTCCCCTATGCCTTTGGGTCACTTCTTTCAAAGGGACTTTACAGCCTTTATAAAAAAATGGGTGTGGATTTTCTGCCCCTTTATGACAAAGTGCTTGGGGCTTCAAGTACAATGCCTCTGGCTGATGTGGCAAAAATAGCGGGCATAGATATATACAGCAGAGAATTCTGGCTGACGGGGCTTGATGAAATAATATGTGAAATTGACGAATTGGACAAAATGTTGTATACTAAGAATTGGGAGTAACAAAAATAAAATTAAAAGAAATGAAGGTATACAAATGTTGGAATTTAATCCTGTAGAATTAAAGGACAAGGAGTTAATAGAATCTCATTTTAAGAAAGAAAACCATTTTCTGTGTGAATACAGTTTTACAGATATTTTTATATGGTCAAAACATTACAATACAGCCTTTGCTGAGGCAGAGGGTTTTCTTTATGTTAAAAGTGACGGAAAAGGGGATACGGACTACTATATGCTTCCCGACGGTGAAGGGGATTTTGAAAAGGCTATGGACAGACTTCTTGAATATATAAATGCAAGCGGCAGAGATTGGCTTTTTGTTTCAATATATCCTGAACAGAAGGAAAAACTTGAAAAATGTTATCCCGGCAAATATGAATTTGAAGAAAACAGAGATAACGGGGATTATGTCTATCTTGCTGAAAAACTTGCAACTCTTTCAGGTAAAAAGCTTCATAAAAAGAAAAACCATGTGAACAAGTTTATGAAGGAGTATGAGGGACGCTGGAGCTATGAGGAACTAAATGATGAAAATGTAAGAGAATTTTTTAATTATCACGTTGATTGGTGCGATCTTGATAACCAGTTTCTGGGAGAACTTTGTGCAGCATCAATTGCTCTTAAAAATTATAAGGAGCTTGGCATTGCAGGCGGTATTCTCAGGGTTGACGGCAAAATAGCAGCGATAACATTAGGTTCAAAGTCTTTTGATGATACAATGATTGTACACATTGAAAAGGCCGACTATAATATAAACGGTGCATATCAAATGATAAATCAGCAGTTTGTTATCCATAGCTGTAAAGATGTAAAGTATATTGACAGGGAAGAAGATATGGGTATTGAGGGTCTTAGAAAAGCTAAGGAATCATACTATCCCGAATTTGTTACACTTAATTATACAGGCAGGTTAAAATGATAAGATTTGCATATGAAAATGATGTCAGGCTTATAAGAGAACTGTGGGATATTGCTTTCCCTGAAGAGCCTGATTTTAACGGTTACTTTTTTGAAAATATATTTGATTACAGAAATACTCTTATTAATATAAAGGATAATGAGCTTCTTGCAATGGCACAAATGATGCTCCATGAAATAAAAAACAGGGGAAAGGTAACTTATATATATGGAGCAGCTACAAATCCAAAGTACAGAAATCAGGGATTAATGAGTGAGCTTTTAAAAAAATCCTTTGAAATAGACAAGGAAAAGGGTATAAAGGCTTCTGTGCTTATACCTGCAAATAAGTCTTTGTTTGATTTTTATGAAAGGCTTGGATATGAAAGGGCTTTTTACTGTCACAGGGAAATATTAAAAAAGGACAGCATGGCTGAAATGGCAAGGGAAGCTTGCTATGAGGATATTCCGCTGCTTATGAATATTTACAGAGGCGATATTATAAGAAGTTTTGATTACTGGAAAGTACAGATCGATATGTATAAGGCTCTGGGGGGCAAAATATTTATTTATAAAAATGCCTATGCCGTTGTTTCAGATAAAATTGAGGAAATAATGTACAGCAGTCAGGAAGAAAAGGCATGTCTTGTAGACTTTGTATGTAATTATTTAAAGAGTGACAGCGTTGAAGTCACGGAAAAAGGTGAAGATCTGCCGCTGGGTATGATAAAAAAACATGAAGACTTTGAAACAGGCAAAATGTATATGAATCTTATGTTTAATTAAGCAGGGA
>CAZGIC010000077.1:0-10899 GCA_964526435.1 uncultured Lachnospiraceae bacterium
AGGGATTGCAGATTGATCATCAGGTCACCATCGTCGCCGATATACTGACCAACCTCATCTACCATAAACAGCAGCCGAAAGTTCTTACCCTTCCCTTCCACATACTCTTTAATATCTGCAACAAGCTGGGCAATGCTCAACTCATTCGTCTCTTCACCGTTAAACCAGTTCCGGGCAGCTTGTTCGCTCATGCCTAGGACAGACTGCAACACTTCCACAATATCGTCCTCAAAGAAGGCAAAGGAGTCCCGCGTTTCCACCCATGGAGCGCCATTAACTTCTTCAAAGGTAACGCGGAACTGCTCGGTTTTGCCTTGTTTTTCAATGAAGCGTTCCAGCTTGGCAATCTTCAAATCATCACCGTAAAAGCCACAATGGTTATAGAACATTTTGGCAAAGACGCGCAGAACGGCGGTCTTATCTTTCGTGATCGGACCTTCAATGTCAATATTGAACAGAATAGACTCCGTAGGCACTGAAACGCACTTGAACGCAGTTGCGTACATCATAGGGTCATCAAATTTGTCTGAGAAATAGTCCATTGCTTTCTTGTCACAGACTTCTTTGTTTTCAAGAAGGTAGGACAGAATTTTTAAGAAGTGAGATTTACCACTTCCAAAGAAGCCGGAAATCCACACACCGATTTTATCTGTGGGATAGTCAATAGCTTTTGAATAATTATCAAAGAATGTGCGGAAATGTCTGCGTAGCTCCTTCGTAATGATATACTCACTCAGCTCTTGGCGCAGACTATTGTCGTCGTTCTGGGAAACCTTAATAACACCGTTGATGTCTCGGTTGATGTCCTTTTGGAACATATTTTGTATCTTCATAGTTCTTGCCTCCGTTACAGCAGATTAAAAGCCCGGTAATAGTGACCGTCCAGAAATTCATTAAAAAGAATGAGTGTCTGCCCGTTAAAGCTACCCGGATAGAACATTACAATCGGGATGTCCTCGAAGAGATGCTGCATACTGTCTAACATCTTGTGAGAGCGCATGAAAGGGTGGATTTTTCCAATGCCTGTCATGAATAAAACGTCTTGTCCCTTCACATGAGTGGAGTAGTCCATCCTTGCCAGAAGTGCCTCCGGCGTTGCGATCTTTTGTAGCTGACTGAGAAGATAGTCCTTTCCACGCTTTTCCTCCAACCCCGGCACAGAGCGAAGGATGCGTTTATCTTCCAACAGAGAAAGGAATATTTCATAGAGATCGCACTCGATAATACGGTATGGGGTGTTCACCTCTGCTTTTAACCTTCGGATATAATCCTGAACCACAATCTCGTATTGGGGATCATAGCAGAAAACATGGATTCCAACCTCATTACTCAAGCCTTTATTGGCAAGGAAACTCGGATCAGAAATCCGGTCTTTGATTCGATCCAGCTCTTGTTTTATCATGTCCATGACCGCCTCCTATCGAAAACAATTAAATGCTGGCAATACTTCATAATCGTTGTTGGCTCTGATCCCTTCTTCCAGCTCTTCGCAGAGCAGAACCGGATTCAGAGTGGTAGAACGAATCCCATCAAGGTACTCCGTCTCGACCAACATCCGTACCAGCACGCTTTTGATTTTTTTGACTGTATTTTCGCTCCATATAGCAACAGAATCATTTTGAGCTTGGAGCCTGGTAAAGAACACATTCAGATCTTTCCGTGAAAAACTAAAATCCTGATTGCTGTATTTTTCTCCTATGACCTGTACCATAAATTCCCAGACCAAACGATTGTATTTCATAATTGCATAGAGGTTGATCTGCTTTGCCAGCGCTGCAGGTGCAAATGCAAGCTCCCTAACAAGCGTCTCATTGCCGAGTGCATTCAAGCGTTTGTAACAAGCTCTCGTCATACGAGACACCTGTCTCTCTGTGGGATATTGAAATAGATTATCTTTTTTTATCTCTTCGACCGCTTCATCAATTTTCTTTCCGTCGATATACATCTTTGCCGCAATGCGTACCTCATAGAAAAGAAACTGTTCGGCAGTCAGAGAGCCGTTATATGAATGTGTATTATCCATCACTAAGTCTCCAAGTTTTTATAGTTCAATATAATTATACAAAAAGAGCCGTATAAAAAACGGACTATTTTTTGTACATTTATACAAATTTACTTTATATTATATCATCAAAAATAGTATTTTTCAATACACGGTCTGAATTTTTTGTAAAATATATATTAAAGTGTCAATGATTGTTCAAAACAAATATCATATGTATTTCAAGAGTAACCAGAGAGTGTGAAAAAAACTCTGTAATATTATTTTAATAATTAGGTTTTCTATGATAAAATAAAATCATAGGAGTCCTAAAATTATGACAAAAAAAGTTTATAAGGTAAAACCTATAACAAAAAGAAAAAGGAATATCATAGCCAGATTTTTACAGGAATATGACATCCAATCAGCAGAGGATATTCAGGAAGTCTTAAAGGATTTATTGGGTGAAACAATTAAGGAGATGCTTGAAAGTGAAACGAATGAGCATTTAGGTTATAAAAAGTATGATTATTCATCAGAGCCTAATTATCGCAATAGCAAAAAGACTAATAAATTCAGTAAGAGATAATGGAATAATCAGAAAGCTTGCAGCTTACATAATACTGAAAATAAACAAAAACAGATACAAAAAAGTATTATCAATAGAGATAGGCAACAATGAAAGTAATAAATACTGGCTGGGGGTTTTAAACGGTTAAAAAAATAAAGGTGTACAAGATATATTTATTATTTGTTCAGATGGATTAACAGGTATAAAAGAATCCATAGTTGCAACATTTCCAGATGCTGAATATCAACGCTGTATAGTGCATCAGGTAAGAAATACTTTAAAATGTGTATCAGACAAAGATAAGAAAGCTTTTACAGCTGATTTAATATATTATCATACACCAACAGAAAAAGCCGGATATGCGAATATTGAAGATGTTAGAAAAATGGGAGGAAAAATATCCTAATGCAATGAAATCATGGTTTGTTAATTAGGATTGTATAAGCCCTATATTTAAGTTTTTCAGATGTAAGATATATACCACAAACGCAATAGAGAGCTTAAATAACAGCTATAAACGATTAAACAGGCAATGAATCGTATTTCCATGTGACATATCCTTGTTAAAAACTCTATATCTGGCTACCTTTAATGCTACGAAAAAATGAACTTTACCGCTTAGAAACTGGGGTAAGGTATATAGGGAACTGAACATTATGTATGGTGACAGGATAGAAAAGTAGCACCATTTAATGGCTGTTAAGCATAAAACTACTTAACCAGAGCTCTACAATTATTTTTGTAATTATCATAGAAAACTAATTTACAGAAAATTTTTCACACACCCTTAGGCTGAAGCCTTTTACTGCCCCAGCCCAACACATCGTTTTTTTGAGTTTACACAAACTTTGAAATAGTCTCGAAAAATTTTCATACACTCGAAATTGTAATTAAAATTTACACAAAAACGTCTGATTTTGCAAGAAAAAAATTATTATCTACCTTATAAAATAAGCAGATGTTTATCTATCAGCAAAAAGTTACTTTTACAATTAGAGGTCAATTTTTCAAGTCACCTAAACCAATTATTTTTTCATTGTCGTACATAGTTTCACCTTCTAACAAATCTTTTCACAATGCTATTTTTCTTTTTTTCTCGGATTTCTTTTTCTCTCCTAAGCTGTTCATCAAGTGCTTTGTTTGCTTCTTCAGGTGTTACATTAAACCCGTCAAAAGCTTCAAAGTTATACCTGACATTCTCCCAGTTTTCAAACTCAATTTCCTGTTTAGCCAATATAGTTTTATTTTCACTCAGATCCTCTCTAAGCATATTAAGCATTGTATTAAACCTTTCTGCACTAATTTTTCCATATTTGCTTTCTGATTGTTCAATTACTTTAGCATAGTAATTCCATTTAGAGTTATTCGACTTATAAATTTTTAAATCCCTGTTATTTAAATCTGATACCTCAATACTTTCATAAGATTTAATGATTGGTCTTAATCGACTGCACATATCCATAGCCTTCAAAGTCATCTCAAACTCTTTTATCATTCCATCAATCGTTATCGTTACCTGTCGCTGTCGTTCCAATTCCTCTTTTCTTTTCTCATATTCAGGTATAAAAACGGCATACATTATTTCAGGACCATACCACCCACCATCTTCAAACCCTGTAAGATTTGAACAGAATTTACGTGTACTGTCAATAATTTTAGCATTCTCTTTTTCAGCCCATTTTCTAAGCCCGCCTTGTTTTCCCGTAATATTTATTATTTTTGTTGTTCTGCTTCTCATAAGCTCCTCATATTCGCCTTTACTTTCTATTCGGAACCTGAGCATAGCTTCTGTATAATGTGCATTTCCGTTTTTGTCTTTCAAGCTGTCAACTCTGACAAACCTTTCAAAATTTTCACCCTTAAAAGCTAAATGCTTGCCTTGTTTTGCCTGAAAACCTTTTCTTGCCATATCTTCAATAAATTCATCAAATGTTTTTACTTTCTTTAATGATTCTTCAATTTCAAATTGTAAAATTTTCCGTTTTGACTTATAGTCTATTTTATCATCATAAATATTTCTTCTGATGCCATCAACGGACTTTTTTGATTTAATCCTGTGCTTTATCATTCCAATTGTATAATCATAAGATATTGAAGATGATCTCATATATCTTCCCATTTCAGCATTTTTAAAAGATATATATTTATTACCGTAATTGATATTGTAACCTTTCTCCTGCATTATTGCTAAAAAATCTGAAAAACTTGTAGCTTCTTCTATAGCTTTATCCATAGCTTCCTGCAATTTTTTCTTTTTGCTTTTATCAGTTGCTTTTATAACGCTTAAATTATGTTCCCTGCACAAATCATCACTCATTTTTCTTAATTTTTCTAAATGACCATTATCACAATTCAATTTATGGTAATCTTCAAAGTTTACAGAATTTAAAATAATGTGATTATGTATGTGTTCCCTGTCAACGTGAGTTGCAATTATATACTGGTGATTTGGATACATTCTTTTCATCAATTCCTTGCCTATTTCTAAAGCCTGTTCAGGTGTAACATTATCATCAGGCGAAAAAGATTGCATTATAGTCCACGCAATATTATTCCCTTTTTGAATAACTTCTTTATTGCGAATATATTTAAATGCATCAATTACATCCTCAGGAGCTCCGCATTTATATGTATCAACAAGCACCTGTCCCATTGTTTTCTCTTCGTTCATTATGTAATCTATTGAATTTTTCAAATGTATGGCTGCTTTAATGTTATTGATTTTCACAACTGCCAAATTTAGCACTTCCCTTAATTAAATTTTTTCGCAGCATTTTTTAATTTATTAACAAATGCGTAATGCTCTTCAAAATCTTTCTTTATTTTCTCAATATCATTTTCATAAATATTGCCGGTTCTATTTAAAGCTTTTGCAATTTGATTTAAGTTTACACCAACCTTATTTACCTCATAAGACAAATCATACAAAGCCTGTAGGTCTATATTAACTACATCTCCTGCTTTTAAAACAAGCCTTATAAATTTTCCCAAGTTTGTCATTCCCGCTTTTTTCATTTTTGAAAGAATATCTTTCTTTTCTTCTTCAGTTACCATCACAACGATTCTGATATTTCGATATCTGGGCATAACAAAAACTCCTTTCTTGTTTTTCTATTTTATATAAAAAATTATGTATATATAATTCTGCTCAACTTGAGCAGAATTTTAAAAGGGGCTTGGGGATTTTCCCCAAACAGGTCTTAGGGCAGTTGCCCTAACAAGCAGGAAGCTGTGTCAACAGTTCCGCTGCTTGCAAAATTACAAAACACCCTTGTTTTGGGATTTTCTATATTGAAGCCACTCCCGTCAGGGGGTGGCTTATTTGGGCTGCAGCTTGAAAAAACTTTTCGGCAAAAAAAGAAAAATTAACGATGTACAAATTTGCAAAATAGCTGAGGTACAATCGTAAATTTTGCAAAACAATCAGTGCCTTGGAGCTCGATGCTTCAATGGCTCTTTGCCCAAAGCATTATTATGATTTTTCTGCATTTTTAATTGTGAATTATGTGCTTCAGCCTCACCTCTTGCCCGCTCCAGTCTGCTGGTCAAACCCTCACGCAACACAGGATTTTCATGTTTGCCAATTAAATGCCCCAACACTTCTCTGTGTGCAGAGGGACAAAAAATTCTACAATTGACTTTTCCTTCCTTTGCCTCACCATCGACTTTTTCTACAGCAAAATCAATTTTATATTTTTGTAATTCGGTTTTTAATTTTTTCAAATTTTCCTCAGAAATTTCAAAATCCTTGCTAACATGAATACCTGTATTTTGATGTTTTTTTGTTAAATCCTTTAAACTTTTCTTTTCGTGATTTTCCGTTGCTTCTTTGACAGTCTTTGCAGTTTTCTTAACTGTCTTTTTTCCGCTGTCCATAATAGATTTTGCAAAATATTGAACTGCGGATTTTAATATTGATTTAAATGTGTCCCAAAACATTCTGTTTCCTTCATCTTGTAGCATAGTATCAACCTTTCTTTTTTTTAAAATAATATTTAAATTTTCATTTGACAAATAAGTTGCAATCATTTATAATTTTAATACAAGTATGTACATAATCCATATAATGCAGACTATCCATCTGCACCAATTAAAAGTGATTGCTGAATGTAATCACTTTTTTCGTTTTATAGATATTTTTTTATTTTTATAAGTGAATATATTGTTAGATTACGTATTTACATGTAATAATGTGTCTAGGACAATATATATTATTTGTCGTGTAAGTAGTAAAACCGCTTATTTATTACTATTTTGCTTACACGACACTTGTCGTATAAAGTGTTTATATTTTTGCTTGTACGACAACTTAAACGACAAGTGTCGTGTAAATTCAGTCCTTTATTTAAGCCATTTATCTCTTTACACGACAAATAAAAACATTGTTTTAGACTTCTTCTGTTCTCTCCCAAAAATAAATTTTATTACCACCAAATCCAGCATTTTTTACTGCTATATTTTGAGGCTTTGCTCTCTCGAACGTTCGCCAATCAATGCTATTATCATCAGCAATTTTTTTCAAATCCACTACACTTATAGCATTTGTACGGTCTGACCTTTCATCAAAAGCTTTGTTTATTAATTCAATAGCTTTTTCTTTCTTTGTACCCGTTTTAGCCTTTCTCTGCTTCTGTCCCGTGCAGTCCTCAGGCGTCAACTCTGATACATCAGTTACAACATCAGGCACCCATACACCGTTATTAATTCTATATGCTAATGTGTCCCCTGCTGGTGTCCCGTTTTGCTTTATGTGAAATAACACTTTTGTATCTCTGTCTTTTGGGTGTTTCCCTAAAAACAAGGCACTTCTTACAGCTCCCATAAAATCAATACTACCCAAAAATCTATAATATACCTCTTGGGTCGTCATCTTGTTCAAATGAGAGACAAGAACTATAGCTGTATTGTATTTTTCAGCTAGTCCCTGCAGCCGTGTAAAAAGAGGTCTTGTTTCGTTTGCTCTGTGCATATCAACTCCAGCCCCTAAATATGACTGAATAGGGTCAAAAAACACTAATATGGGCTTGTACATATCAAACAAAATTTCAAGTCTTTCATCTGCAAACGAATATGGTACAAAATTCGGATCTTTTACATTTTCAGGAGCAAAAATATACTTCATATCAGCCCCCAATTTCCTTAGTCTCGCTTTTAATACCGTTTCGGGACTGTCTTCCGAATTAAACATTAATATGTTGCCTTGTATGGGCTTTTCAAATGGGTTATCATCGATATCACCTCTTGATGCCTTAGCTGCCAAATAACAACAAAAGAATGTTTTACCTGTTCCCGGGTCCGCTCCTAATGCTGTAAGCATACCCAAAGGTATGTAAGGATACCACAACCAGTCAACAGCTTTTTCCTCAATATCAGAAAAACTTCTGATAGGTGTTATAATATTGCTTTTTTGTTCTCTAGCTGATATTTCAATGATAAATCTTTCAATATTATCTTTAATTTCTTCAGGATGGAGTATATAATATTCCTTTTTACTTTCAAATATTTTCCAACCATCTATGTATCTTACATCGTCAATAGCCTTTCTTACAGCGTCATTTACAGAAGTTTTACAGCAGCCTATCGTTACAATATTATTAGCTGCCATATTAGCACTCTTCAATATATTAACTATATTAGATAGATCTGTCATACTATTAATAACAATAGCACTATATCCCAATTTCAAAATTTCGATGCAAAGGTCAGTTCCGTCAACAACAAATAAAAATTTCTTGTTTCCCTCCTGTCTGGAACACAAAGCCTTTTCAAGTATCTTAATACAAGTATTCACATAATCCATTCCGTATCTATTCACCTCCTGACTTATTCTTTTTGTTTCTCAAACCCACCAATGATTTTCAACATTGTTTCAACAGTTATTTCAAACATATCCATCTTATCGTTAATAGCCTCTACATTTTTTAACTCCGCCAGTATTCTCTCCAACTGCACCCTAAATTGTAAGAACATCAATGGATTACCCACAGCAACAACACTGTGTGTAAGCAATGCTTGAATTATATAATCCTGTTTTGTTCTAAACCCGTACAGTTTAACAGCTGTATTAAGCTGTTCAGCTTCTTCAGGTGACATTCTGAATGCAATTGTAACAGTTCTTCTTCTACCCTTGCTATCAACATTTGTTTTCGACATTTTTCATCACCTCGTCCAGTCTACAAGCCATTTCCTGCTGAACACTTGGAAATAAATGGGCGTATCTATATGTAATGTCAATACTCTCATGCCCTACCCTCTCACCAATAGCGACAGCTGAAAATCCCATATCTATCAAAAGAGAAACGTGTGAATGTCGTAAATCATGAATGCGAATTCGTTTAACACCTGAAATTTTTACCCCGCGGTCCATTTCTGCGTGCAAGTACCCCTTAGAAATTTGAAAGATTCTATCACTTGGAGAATAATCATAAAGCATATGAAAATAGTTTTCCATGTCCAGGCAAAGAAACCTTGGCATAGTAATAATTCTATTACTCTTTGGAGTTTTCGGTGGAGTAATGAAGTCTTTCCCTTGTAATCTCTGGTAGGATTTGTTTATACGAAGGGTTTGCTTCGTAAAATCAAAGTCCTCCTGCGTCAGTGCTAAAAGTTCGCCAACCCTTAGTCCACACCAGTAAAGGAGTTCAAAAGCATAGTACGATATGGGTTTATCAGCTACAGCATCAATAAATTTCAAAAATTCCTCCTTAGTCCAGAATAACATCTCTTCATCAGTCTTTTTGCTACCAATATGCCCCACTTTCCGAGCAATGTTACAATCCAAACTATAAAAATTGACAGCGTGATTTAAAATTGCACTCAGTTGGTTATGAATTGTCTTTAAGTAAGTAGATGAATAACCGTTCCCCTTACTATCCCGCCATTCAATCAACTTATTCTGCCAACTAATTACATCAGAAGCTTTTATACTCTTTAACTGCATATTTCCGAAATATGGCAAAATCTTACTATTAATTACATTTTCCTTTGTCAAAAATGTATTGTACTTAAGCCTGGGCTTAATATCTTTCAGATAAAGCTCAACAAACCTTCCAAAACTCATATCCAAGCTTAAATTTTTTTGTGCCTTAAAATCATTCTCCCACGCAACCGCATCAGATTTTCGCTTAAAACCACGTTTTGTCTTTTGCTTCCGCTCCCCAAAATAATCCTTGTAATAACACCGCACTTCCCAAGTCCCAGTTTTAGTGTTACGAATAACTGCCATAATCAAGCCTCCACTCCAAAACCATAAAATCGTTCGTTAAAATATTTTCTGCTAACTCTACCAGCAATTGTTACAAAGCCCTTATTTTTTAACTCTGTATTCAACTCTCGAACAATTTTATAAGCAGCAGATTTAGAAATGCCAAGCACCTCTGCAACCTCATAAACATTAATAAACATATTTTTTTCATCCATAAACTTCACCTCCAACATAAAAGCTGTAACAGCCACCTTTAAACAATTATATTAAGTAAATTTTTATTTACTTGGTTAATGTTTATTTACCTTGTAAATATATATTAACTCTTATTGTTTAATTTGTCAAGATTTTATTTACTTTTTCTCAAAAATAATATATAATGTTATATGTATTATTTTAATTTATTAGGTGAATATTATGGATATTAGCAAAAAAATCAAATTTTTTAGAAAAAATAGAGGGTTAACTCAAGCCGAATTAGCAAATTTAACAGGAATAAGTTTAACTTCCATAAAACAATATGAATTAGGTAAAGTTAAGCCAAAATATAAACAAATGGAGAAAATTGCTCAAGCATTAATGGTAAGTGAGATTGTCTTTTATGACTTCAATATAGAGACCGTTGGTGATGTCATATCAATTCTTTTTGCTTTAGATGATGCCATAGATATTGAATTTGACGGACAAAAAAAAGATAATGAAAGCAATGAATATGTTGTTGGTTCTGTGTCATTAAAATTTAAAGACACACATTTAAAAGAATTTATGGCACAATGGGCTGAAATGAAAGAGCATTTGAAAACAGTGGAAGACGAACTTTCTAATATCAAAGAATCATCTATTCAAGAAATTGTTAAAAAAGATATGGATGAAAAATATCAAAAGTTTAAAAATTTATACAATGTCAATATGTACAAAGATATTATTATAAAAAAAGGCACTAAAGGTATTCAGATTCGCACTTATAACGCATCAAAAGATGAGTAAATTAAAAAAATATTGTCATTTTATTGTCACTGAACAAAAATAAATCCCTGAAACACTGATAAATACAGTGTTTCAGGGATTTTAACAATTACTCCCACTCTATTGTTGAAGGTGGCTTAGAAGTTATATCATACACTATTCTGTTTACAGACTTAA
>CAZGIC010000078.1:0-10890 GCA_964526435.1 uncultured Lachnospiraceae bacterium
AACTGAGGAGTCTGAAGAAGATCCGACTGAAGAGGTTACCGAAGAAATAACTGAGACGTCTACAGAGGCAACAACAGAAGAAACAACTGAAGCAACGACAGAGGAAAGTTCGGAAGATACAACGGAAATCGTAGCTGAATATACTTTCTATGATTTCAATGACAATCCTGTTGTAACAAAAGACGGTACAGAAGGTATTATTTATACTGTAATCACTAAGGAGGATGAAGTTTCAGATGGCTTAACTGCAGAGGCTGTGATAGTTGAAAATAACGGAAGCTTTGCTCTTTATCTTAATGATGTGTCATTAACAGATACAGTTAAGGCAACTCTTCCTTTAACAGAAAAGAGTTCAGGGGTTGTTACTTATACTGCTAAGATTACTCCGTCAGCATCAGCAGGAAGCTGGACTATAATGCAGCTTAACGGTACTAAAGCTGATGGTACAGAAGGCGAAGTCCTTGGCTTAAGAACAAACAGCAGCAAGGAATATGGACTGAGAATAAACGGTACAGGCGATAGTGAATCATCCGGTGTTGTTTCAGTTGCAGGTAGTGAAGCAACTGTTACAATAACAGTTGACTTTGACAATGACACAGCATCATTAAGTGTTGACGGAAGCACTCCTGTTACAGTTACAGGTGTTGATGCACAGTCAATTACATCAATGTCATTCCAGACTGCTACAGGGGCAAGAAGCCTTTATGTAGATGATGCAGGTATTACTGTAAACGGAGAAACTTCAACTGAAGAAACAACTGAGGGAACAACATCAGAACCTGCCGATGAAAGCAGTTATGTTCATAATTTTACCACTGATGGAACAAGTTCAGTTTTCTTCACAATAAGCGGTAACCTTTCTTCAAGTAAAGGAACTGTAGAGTACAATGGCTTAACTCTTACACAGTGTTTAAAGTTGGAAACATCAACAAGCATAACGTTTACTGCACAGTCAGATGGAACACTTACATTGGTGTTTAATCCGGATAACGGCAATAAGAACTGCAAAATTGACGGTGAAAAGCAGGAAGCAGATGAAAATGGTGTGCTTACTGTAAGTTTGACAGCAGGAGATCATGAGATCACAAAGGCAGATGTTTCTAATCTGTTTTATATGGTTTTTACTCCAACTGCGTAAGTAATAAATGAATAATTCTTAGAAATCCCCGAATAATTTCGGGGATTTTTTTTGGAAATAAGGCTCTTTACAATTTCGTGGTTCAGTCAGTGTGGTAGTTTAATTAAAAGGACAAAGAGGCGGTAAAATAAAACCAGGTTAAAAATAGTTGAACAAAAACAATAATAAGAAAGGGAGGGGACAGATATAAAAGGGGAAAACAATAACAGTGATTTTTCTAAAGGAAGTGTATGGAAACATATTGCTTCAATTGCTGTTCCTATGACAATTGCACAGGTAGTGCAGATGTTATATAATATTGTGGACAGAGTGTATATAGGACATCTGGCTGAAAATGCTTCTTATGCTCTTGCAGGTCTTGGGCTTACTTTCCCTGTTATTACAATTATTCTTGCTGTTACCAATCTTTTTGGCATGGGCGGAGCACCGCTCTTTTCAATTGCAAGGGGAAGAGAGGACAAAGACAGAGCAGAAAGAATAATGGGGAATACATTTGCAATGCTCTGTATGTGCGGGGGTATATTGATGATATTGTGCTTTATATTTATAAAACCCCTTTTATATTTGTTTGGTGCAAGCGATATTACATATTCTTATGCAGTGGAATATATGAGGATTTACAGCATAGGTATTCCCTTTTCTATGATTGCAACGGGAATGAATGGATTTATAAATGCACAGGGATTTGCTAAAAGCGGAATGGTAACAGTGCTTGTGGGAGCTGTAACTAATATTATACTTGACCCTGTATTTATTTTTGTACTGGAAATGGGTGTTGCAGGTGCCGCATTGGCAACAATAATATCACAGATTTTGTCAGCAGTGTGGGTATTGAAATTTTTCAGGGGAAAAACAACAATGTTCAGACTTAGCAAAAAGTATATTAAAGCTGAACTTTCAGTTGTAAATGAAATTATAAGTATTGGGGCGGCAAGCTTTGTAATGAATGCTTCAAACGGACTTGTACAGATTGCATGTAACACTACCTTAAAAAGTACAGGGGGAGATATATATGTGAGTATAATGACGGTTTTAAGTTCACTGAGAGATGTGACATCACTTCCTGCTAACGGACTTACAAGTGCATCACAGCCTGTCCTTGGTTTTAATTATGGTGCAGGTAAGTATAACAGAGTAAAATCGGGGATTAAATTTACAACTATATGTGGTGTTATATTTATGGTTTTAATATGGTTTGTGTTGTTTTTGTTCCCTGAGGCTTTTATGAGAATATTTACAAGGGATACGGAAATTATCAGTAAGGGTGTTCCTGCACTTCATATGTATTTTTTTGGTGTATTTATGATGGCTTTTCAGAATTCGGGACAGTCTGCATTTATTGGACTTGGATTTTCAAAGCATGCAATATTTTTTTCAATGCTGAGAAAAGTAATTATAGTGGTACCCCTTACACTGATACTTCCCCATGTTATGAATTTAGGTGTAAATGGTGTTTTTATAGCGGAACCAATATCAAATTTTATCGGAGGAACCGCTTGCTTTTTAACAATGCTGTTTACAGTGAAAAAGAAATTAAGATATTCTGACTCAGATATGAATACATAGATAAAATCAGGGGTTAATGTAAAAGAGGATAACTGTAAGTTTTGGGTATATAAGTCAGAGAAAAACTGTAATTATGAAGATAAATTAAAAAATTAATTAATCAAAAATTAAAAAAAATAAAAAAAACAGTTGACAAATAATATAAATGTTGCTATAATTTAACCCATAGTACGGATTTGCCAATAAATCTATGTACTATTCAAATTTGATTAGGATAAACAATGGTGTTTAGATTATATCGTAATGATGTAATTTAAGCGCCATTTTTTTATTCTGAAAATTTAGTATAAGCTGAATTTTGCACTTGAAGAAGGAGGAATTTAAATGAAAAGTAAATTGTTAAAAAGATTGGCATTAATTACAGCAGGTGTAATGATTGCAAGTTCCATGACAGCATGCGGAGGCAGTGATACATCTACAACTGATGAAAGCACAACAGCATCAGCTGACGGGGAAACTGTCAAAGTTGGATTGTTACATTCTCTTTCAGGAACAATGGCGATTTCTGAAACTTCAGTAAGAGATGCGGAACTTCTCGCTATTGAAGAAATAAATGCTGCAGGCGGTGTACTGGGCAGACAGATTGAAGCTATTGAAGAAGATGGTGCATCTGAGCCGTCAACATTTGCTGAAAAGGCACAGAAATTAATTCAGGATGATGAGGTTGCAACTATTTTCGGATGCTGGACATCAGCATCAAGAAAGGCTGTAAAGCCTGTTGTTGAAGGCAACAATGCATTGCTCTGGTATCCTGTTCAGTATGAAGGTATGGAGTCATCTCCTAATATTATGTATATGGGTGCCGCACCTAACCAGCAGGTAGTTCCTGCTATTGAATATTGTGCAGAGGATATGGGATATACTACATATTACCTTTTAGGTTCAGATTATGTGTTCCCACAGACTGCAAATATGATTATAAAGGCACAGCTTGATGCACTGGGACTTGAAACAGTTGCAGAAGAATATGTACCAATGGGACATACTGATTTCCAGACAATAATTGCAGATATTAAGGCTAAGCAGCCTGATGTAGTAATAAATACATTAAATGGTGATTCAAACGTAGCTTTCTTCAAGCAGCTTTCAGATGCAGGTGTTAGCTCTGATGATATTATGACAATGTCATTCTCTATTGCTGAAGAAGAAGTAAACTCAATAGGTGCTGATCTTCTGGCAGGTCATCTTGTTGCATGGAATTATTATATGACAACAGATACAGCTGAAAATGAATCTTTTGTAGCTGCATATAAGGCTAAGTTCGGTGAAGACAGAGTTACATCAGATCCTGTTGAAGCAGCTTATATCGGTGTTTATTTATGGAAGGCAGCTTGTGAAGCAGCAGGAACCTTTGATGTAGATGCTGTAAAGGAAGCAGCAGGCGGTATTGAATTCCAGGCTCCTGAAGGTACAGTTGTTGTAAATTCAGAAAATCATCATATTTCAAAGACAGTAAGAATAGGTGAGATTTCTGCTGACGGTACTATTAATGAGGTGAAGGCATCAGACGGTCCTGTAGAGCCGGATCCATACTTAACTACATATGACTGGGCAGTTGCTGCAAACTTACAGCCAATTGAGGAGTAAAAGTTAATAAGACTAATAATGAATGTAATAATAAAAACAGGCGGCATTGTTACTGCCGCTTGTTTTTATTTTAAATAATATTATTAAATTATGTGGTTATGGAAAAACTCTGGCTGTAATTATGTTACAGTCGGGAAGTAATATGCTGTAACCATATCAGAAATTATCGGATCGTTTTTTATTGTAAAGGAAGTGAATAGTATGGATATAGCAACTATGATATTTAATGGAATCAGCACATCTTCAATACTGTTGATTACAGCTCTGGGGCTTTCTATTACATTTGGACTTATGCGAGTTATCAATATGGCCCATGGTGAGTTTATTATGATAGGTGCCTATACTACATATGTAGTGCAGGATATTTTCAGTAAGAACCTGCCCGACAAATTTTTTGACATATATTATATAGTGGCTTTATTTGCTTCGTTTTTAGTGGCATTTTTAATAGGAGTTGTGCTTGAAAGGCTTGTAATATCAAGGCTATACGGAAGAGAAATAGACAGTCTTCTTGCTACATGGGGTGTTTCACTTGTGCTTCAGCAGGCTGCACGTTCTATATTCGGTGCACAGCCTGTAAATGTAAAGTCACCAAGCTTTTTGCAGGGCAGTATAGGAGGAACGACAAGCTTTTCTTATGTACGTCTGTTTATAATATTGGTAATGGTAGTATGTCTTGTGGGAATATGGCTTTTAATGTACAGAACTTCTTTCGGAGCAAAGATGAGAGCTACAATGCAGAACAGAAGTATGGCACAGTGTCTTGGCATTAACACTAAAGTTATGGACTGTGTAACATTTGGAATTGGTTCAGGACTTGCAGGTATTGCAGGATGTTCAATTTCTCTACTGTTTTCTATTGATTCATCACTGGGTACAAAGTACATAGTTGATACATTTATGGTAGTTGTTCTTGGTGGTGTAGGAAAGCTTATAGGTACATTTACAGGTGCAGGTGCTATAGGTATTTCAAACGTTGCACTTGAAACATTGACATCAGCTTCAATAGCTAAGTTCCTTGTACTTATTCTGGTGATAGTGTTCTTACAGTGGAAGCCTCAGGGACTCTTTGCTATAAAGAGCAGGTCCCTTGATGAATAAGGGAGGTGCTCTTATGGATTTTGTTAAAAAGAATATGAAAAATATTGTTTTTACTATAATAGTAATTCTGCTTGCAATGATACCATTATTCACTGATATGGGAATAATGAAGGCATCAAGTGTTGCAAGATACGGAAGATACATTACATTTGCAATAGTTGCAATAGGACTTGATCTGATCTGGGGTTATACGGGTATACTTAGTCTTGGGCATGGTATTTATTTTTGTCTGGGAGGCTATGGCATGGCTATGTATCTTCTTATGCAGAAGACGGGAGGTAAAATAACCGACTTTATGCAAAGAGGCGGATTTACAGATTTGCCATGGTTCTGGAAACCGTTTTTAAATCTGCCTGTTTCTTTGATTTTGATTGTGGTGGTGCCAGGTATACTTGCTGCTTTGATAGGTTATTTTACATTTAAAAACAGGGTAAGAGGTGTATATTTCTCAATACTTTCACAGGCTCTTACATGGGCTATGTATACATTATTTAACGGATTGCAGTCATATACAAACGGAACAAACGGTATTACAGGTATTGACACAATTATAGGGTCATATTATGACCAGACAAATGTAAGAATACTGTTTTATGCTGCTCTTGCTGCACTTGTGCTGGTATATGCCTTTTCAACATTTCTGTTAAGCACTAAGTTCGGAAAAATACTTATTGCCATAAGAGATGGTGAAAACAGAACTTATTTTTCCGGATATTGTGTAAGTAATTTTAAAACCTTTATATATGTGATTTCAGCAATTTTTGCTGCTATTGCAGGAGCTATATATGTAAATCTCAACAATTCAATTTCAACTTCTGAAATGGCTATTTCTTATTCAGTTACAATGATCATATGGGTTGCAGTAGGGGGAAGAGGTTCCCTTATAGGTGCTGTTATAGGTGCTATTTTAGTTTCAGGCTGTGAATTCAGTGTAAGTTCTGCATTCCCTGCAGTATGGCAGTATATCATAGGTATATTCTTTACTGTTGTTATATTATTCTTCAGAAGAGGAATTGTAGGATTTGTAGCAGATGTATTTGCTAAACTTACAGCGATTAAATCAAAAAACACAAAAAGAGAGGAAGTGCTTAATAATGGCTGATAGAACTATTTTAAAGCTTGATAACATTTCTGTTTCTTTTGACGGATTTAAGGCATTGACTGATGTTGATATAGATGTAAAGGAAAATACTATACATTTTTTTATTGGTCCGAACGGTGCAGGTAAAACTACACTTCTTGACATAATATGCGGTAAAACAAAACCTACCGCAGGAAAAGTAATGTATTATCCATCTGATAATAAGAGTATTCAGCTTACAGGGATAAAGGAATATAAGATTGTTGGTCTTGGAATAGGGAGAAAATTTCAGGTGCCTTCTGTATTTGTCAATCTGACTGTACAGGACAATATGGAACTTTCTCTTGAAAAGGGCAGAAAAGTACTGGAATCCATTTTCGCAAAGCCTTCCAAGGAAGAACTTGAAAGAATTGATGCAATACTTGATATGATAGATTTAAAGGATAAGAAAAATATTATTGCTAAAAATCTTGCCCATGGACAGAAACAATGGCTTGAAATAGGAATGCTCCTTGTACAGAATCCTAAAATTATTATGCTTGATGAACCTGTTGCCGGTATGGGTAAGCCTGAAACTTATAAGACAGGTGAGATTTTAAAGAAAATTAAAGAAAACTGTACGGTTATTGTTGTAGAACATGATATGGAATTTGTAAAAAAATATTCTGACAGAGTAACTGTAATGCACGAGGGAAAGGTGCTTATGGAGGGCGATGTGGATACTGTGTTAAATAATGAAACTGTACAAAAGGTTTATCTTGGCAGAGGCGGTGAAAGAAATGCTGAAAATTAGCGGTCTTGATGCCTATTACGGCGAAAGCAAAATTATAAATGACTTATCTTTAAATGTACCAAAGGGCAAAATTGTGGCTCTTATAGGAAGAAATGGTGTTGGCAAGTCTACAACACTTAAGTCAATTATGGGACTTACAAAAACTCCTAAGGGATCAATCAAATTTGACGGATACGAAATGCTTAAATTAAAACCTTATGAAAGGGCAAAACTTGGTATAGGTTATGTGCCCCAGGGAAGAGATATTTTCCCTCAGATGACTGTAGAGGAAAATTTGAATCTGGGTCTTACAATTAAGGGAAGAAAGGCAAAAGTTCCTGATAATGTTATTTCTCTCTTTCCTATTATATCAAAGTTTGCTCTGAGAAAGGGCGGAGATCTTTCAGGCGGTCAGCAGCAGCAGCTTGCAATTGCGAGAGCCCTTGCTTCTGAACCTAAACTTCTTATTCTTGATGAGCCTACAGAAGGTATTCAGCCCTCAATTATTGAGGATATTGGATATGCCATAAAAAAAATAAATGAGTGGACGGGTATTTCAATATTGATTGTTGAACAGTATCTTGACTTTGTACTTGATGTTGCTGATGAATACTATCTTATGGATAAGGGTGAAATCATTATGAAAGGTAAGACAGAGGGTGCTAACAAGGAAGAAATACAGTCCAAAATGAGTGTCTGATTGTTGGGAAATTCAGAAAAATTGAAATTTGTCATATAAGGCTGACAGATTACTGCTCCATAGTCAAGTTTAACTTGACTGTGGGGTTTTTATATTTTAAGCATATTTCAATGAAGGCTGAATTTGTGCAGAGAAGAGGCAATAAATCCGGGAATTTATATGGAATGACTTCAAGTATTCTATTATAATGGGTATCTGATGTATGGTTTCCTGTAATATTTTGTTTAAAATTTAACATTTAAATGCAAATAATTTTATTGAATAAAATTTATAAATATGCTATAATAGTTATAACATATTTTACATAATTAAGGAGGAATTGTATTATGGCTTTAGTTACAACAAAGGAAATGTTTAAAAAGGCATTTGAGGGGAAGTATGCAATTGGTGCGTTCAACATTAACAATATGGAAATCGTTCAGGGTGTAATGAGAGGTGCGGCAGCAAAGAATTCTGCTGTTATTTTACAGTGCTCAAAATCTGCATTAAATTATGCGGGACCTAAGTGTCTGCTTAATATGGTTAAGGCTCTTGTTGATGAAACAGGGGTTGATGTGGCTTTACACCTTGACCATGGTCCGGATCTTGATACTGTTAAGGTTTGTGTTGAAAACGGATTTACTTCTGTTATGTTTGACGGTTCTCATTTTGAATATGAAGAGAATGTTGCAAAGACTAAGGAAGTTGTTGATTATGCTCACGCTCACGGCGTTGTTGTAGAGGCTGAGCTGGGCAAGCTTGCAGGTGTTGAAGATGATGTAAAGGTTGATGCTGCTAATGCAACATATACTGATCCTGATCAGGCTGTTGACTTTGTTTCAAGAACAGGTGTTGATTCACTTGCTATTGCTATAGGTACAAGCCATGGTGCTTATAAGTTTAAGGGTGAGGCTAAGCTTGACTTTGAAAGACTTGCAACTATTACAGAAAAGCTTGAGGCAGCAGGATTCCATAATTATCCTATAGTTCTTCACGGTGCGTCAAGTGTTGACCCTGCTGTTATTGAAATGTGTAATAAGTACGGCGGAGCTATAAAGGGAGCAAGCGGTATTCCTGTTGAAATGCTGAGAAAGGCTTCAAGTATGGCTGTGTGCAAGATAAATATGGATACTGACATAAGACTTGCTATGACAGCAGGTATAAGAAAATCTTTTGTAGAAAAGCCTGAAGCTTTTGACCCAAGAGGTTACCTTGGCGTTGCAAGAGATATGGTTCAGGAATTAGTTGAATCTAAGATTGAGAATGTTCTTGGCTCTGTTGATTCAATGAAGTAATAAATACAATTTTATGTGTCATAATTTGTAAAAATATCTTGCATAATTAAATATATTGTGTTATTATAGTTTTTAATTAACAATGTAACTGCAAAAGCGATTGTGAAAGTGTTTCTTAGCAATCGTTTTTGTATTATAAACTTATAAAAAAATCGGTTCGGCTGATTTTACACTTAATAAATTTTAAACAAAGGAGATTAAGAAAATGGCATACTATTTTAAAGAACCATCACATACTTTCAGTGAGTACCTGTTGGTGCCCGGATATTCTTCAGAAGAATGTATTCCTTCAAGGGCAAGTCTTGTGACACCTTTAGTTAAGTACAGAAAGGGCGAGGAGGAATGCCCTCTTAAAATGAATATTCCTTTAGTGTCAGCAATAATGCAGTCAGTTTCAGATGATAACATGGCTATTGCACTGGCTAAGGAGGGCGGTGTGTCATTTATATACGGCTCCCAGACTGTAGAAAAGCAGGCTGAAATGGTAAAGAAAGTTAAAAGCTATAAGGCAGGTTTTGTTAAGAGTGATTCAAATGTAAGACCTGATCAGACTCTTGCGGATATTATTGCTTTAAAGGCTCAGACCGGTCATTCAACTGTATCTGTAACAGAGGATGGTACTGCTACAGGAAAGCTTCTTGGTATTGTAACAAGCAGAGATTACAGAGTGAGCAGAATGGATCCTGCTACAAAGGTTTCTGAGTTTATGACACCTATAGAAAATATGATATATGCTAAAGAGGGCACAACTCTTAAGGAAGCAAACGATATTATATGGGATAAGAAGCTTAATGCTCTTCCTATTGTAGATGATCAGCAGAGACTTGTGGCATATGTGTTCAGAAAAGATTATGAGAGCCACAAGGAAAATGTTATGGAGCTTCTTGATGCTCACAAGAGATATGTTGTAGGTGCAGGTATAAATACAAGAGATTATGCTGAAAGAGTTCCTGCTCTTGTTGAAGCAGGTGTTGATGTTCTTTGTATAGACTCATCAGAGGGATTTACTGCATGGCAGAAGAACACAATCGACTGGATAAGACAGCATTACGGTAACGATGTTAAAGTAGGTGCAGGTAATGTAGTTGACAGAGATGGTTTCAGATTCCTTGCTGAGGCAGGTGCCGACTTTGTTAAGATTGGTATCGGCGGCGGTTCTATTTGTATAACAAGAGAAACAAAGGGGATAGGAAGAGGTCAGGCTACTGCAGTAATTGAAGTTGCTGCGGCAAGAGATGAATACTTTAAGGAAACAGGTATTTATATTCCTATATGTTCAGACGGCGGTATTGTTCACGATTATCACATAACACTGGCTCTTGCTATGGGCTGTGATTTCTGTATGCTTGGAAGATATTTCTCAAGATTTGAAGAAAGTCCTACAAACAAGGTTATTGTAAACGGTAATTATATGAAGGAATACTGGGGCGAAGGTTCTTCAAGAGCAAGAAACTGGCAGAGATATGATATGGGCGGTGACAGCAAGCTTTCTTTTGAAGAAGGTGTTGACTCCTATGTGCCTTATGCAGGTTATTTACATGATAATGTGGCAATTACTTTGTCTAAGGTGCGTTCTACTATGTGTAACTGCGGTGCATTGTCTATACCTGAGTTACAGGAGAAGGCAAGAATTACTCTTGTTTCTGCTACAAGTATTGTTGAGGGCGGTGC
>CAZGIC010000079.1:0-10887 GCA_964526435.1 uncultured Lachnospiraceae bacterium
GTTATATCAGATACTAAGTATACTCTTATGTATATGGTAAAGACAAGTGCTGAAAGGGAAGTTGCACAGTATATTCTTAATGCTATGGAAAACTATCTTGCAGATAACAGCTACGATATTACATCAGCTATAGAAGAAGCAAAGGAAATGTATTATGCTTTAAGTTCCGAGGAAAGAAGTGACTTTAAGAGTTGTGTGACTTCCAGCTATAATTTAATGGATATAGCAACTTTGCAGGAAGTATTTGCTCCGTTCCTTTCATAATTAATAGAGTACAAAATTAATAAATTACAAAAATCACTCATACCGGTATTTATTGGCTATGAGTGATTTTTTTATTTAACAGTATTTTTCTATTGCGTTTTTAATATCGTCGTACTTAAAGCCACGCCTTAAAAGAAAATTTATATGTTTCTGCTTTTCCTTTAAGTCAATGGGTGTATTTTTAATTCTTTTTTCAAGAAGAGAGTTTATTATTTCATCTGTATCTTCCGAGTCAGATTCGCTCAGGGCTGTTTCTATAAATTCGGTATTTACACCCTTTTTGTAAAGTTCTGCTTTTATTCGCTCCGGACCCCATTTTTTTAATTTACGGCAGTCCTTTGCGTACATTATTGCATAGGAGAGGTCGTCTATATATTTATATTTGATCATTGAAGAAATTACTCTTTCAATTATTTCGTCGGCATATCCTTCTTCATTCAACTTATTGCGGACTTCTTTTTCTGTACGCATTTTAAAGCCTATATACCTGTCTGCTTTCTGATATGCTTTTGCATATACGGCATTGTCTATTATATAGTCATATCTCTCCTGTGTAAGCTCTGTACCGATTTTTAGTCCCATAAAAGTACAGTCAGCCTTATCCATACCAAAGGCAAATTTACCGTCAATAAATACTGATACCCTGTTTTGTTTTTTTACCTGGGGTTTAATATCTGTTATTATCATTAGTTACTCCTTATGCTTGTTAATCTTCCATTTCCACCAGCCAAGCTTATAGAATATGTATATAATAAGGGCTGAAATTCCGTTACTTGCTACAACAGAGTACCAGACGCTTTGTTCTGCCATATGGAAAAAATGACTGAATATAAATAATGTTGCAAATCTGAATACCCATAATCTTGAGGCATCAACTATCATTGTAACTATTGTGTTGCCTGCTCCGTTGAATAAACCTACGGTGTTGTTATATATGGCATTTGTCCAGCACCAGAATGCCATTATTGAAAGAAAATCTGCGGCAAGAGGTATAACATTTGCGTCGGAGGAAAAAATCTTAACAATAGAGGTTGAAACTATGTTTCTTGATAAAATAAAACCTGCTATAAATAGAAATACAACACCTATTAGCCTTGATTTCCTGTAGGCGTCAATTGCTCTGTCAGTTTGTTTTGCCCCGACATTTTGTCCTACAATTGTTGCAACAGCTGATCCCATTGCACTTGCAGGCATTGTTATAATGCTGTTTATTCTGTTGCCTATGCCATAGGCTGCCATAGCGTTGTTGCCATATACAAGTACGTTTTTGGTCATAAGAAGGAAACCAAACTGCATTGTTGAATTTCCTATTGCTGTGGGAAGCCCTACTGTAATTATACTACGAATCATTTTGGAATTAAAGCGAAAACCTTTAAGATTTACATGTATTTTGTTTTTTCCTTTAAAAAGGCTTATTATTGCTATTACTGCACATGGGACCTTGGCAAGCATAGTAGCCAAAGCTGCACCTGCAATTCCCCATTTAAATACCATTATAAAAAGGGGATCAAGTATCATATTGAGTATGATGCCCAGCATATTAAGCTGCATGGGGCGGACGGTATCCCCCTGTGCCTGGTTTACAGATGTAAAAACGTTTATCATAAACAGAAAGGGAAGGTCGGTAATAACAACTCTTAAATATGTAACTCCCATTGAGTTTACGCTGTCCTCGGCACCGAGCCAGTTTACAATTGAAGGTGTAAAAATAAAGCATAATATTCCGCATATAAAAGCCAAGAGTATTGAGCAGACAAATACATGATTTGCCATTGTCTTTGCGTTTTTTATATCTCTTGCACCTACATACTGGGATATAAGTATGGAGCCTGCAAGGGTAAGTCCTGCTCCGAAGTTTATAATTATATTCTGTACGGGACTTACAAGTGATATAGCTGCCATTTCGTTTGTGCCAAGCTTGCCAAGCCAAAACGTGTCTGTTAAATTATACATAGTTTGTATAAAATTGTTGATTACTATAGGTATGGCAAGAGAGAGTATTGCTTTTACCATATTGCCTGAAAGTATAGCTTCAGTATTTTGTTCTGCTTTTGACATAATGTGTGCTCCTTTCCTCTGAAAAAAATGTTCCTTTTATAAATATTTTACTTTATGACAGATGACAATTACCATTAAAATATTTTTGTGAATATAAAAATTACTGAAAAATTGCATATGAAACACATTATGGAAATAAAAATAAATTTTGAAAATAACTATTGTTAATTTGACGGATTTGTTTTATTATATAATAAGAGGTGAGTTGTATGAATACAGTTGATTTGCATACACACAGTGTATATTCCGATGGAACATTTACTCCAAAGGAAATTATGAAGTACGGAAAGGAAAAGGGACTTGCCGCCATTGCATTGACTGACCATGATACCCTTGAGGGAATTTATGAGGCTGAAATGTGGGGCAGTAAATACGGTGTAGAAGTAATACCCGGCATAGAAGTGTCTACAGAATATGAAGGGACAGAAATCCATATTGTGGGGCTCTTTGTAAACAGTGAAAATGAGGAGTTTAATTCTGCTCTGGCAGAGCTTAGAAAGAGCCGTGAAAACAGAAACAGACAAATGGTGGAAAAGCTTAATGAGATTGGCGTCAGCATTAAATTTGAAGATGTTGAAAAGAGAGCAGAGGGCGGAATTATTACCAGAGCCCATATTGCAAGGGAAATAATAAATAAAGGTTATGCTGGCTCAAATAATGAGGTTTTTGTAAGATATATAGGAAAGGATAAGCCGGCATATGTAAAAAGACAGGTACTGCCATGGACAGAAACACTGAGGCTTATTAATGAAAGTGAAGGTATTGCCGTTCTTGCTCATCCTCTCCTTTATAAGCTGTCACAAAATCGCCTTGAAATGATAATAAGAGAACTTGTTAAAGGCGGACTTGCAGGAATTGAAGCTTATTATTCTACTCACTCTCCTTCAGATATTAACTATGTTAAACGAATTGCTCAGAAATATAAATTGAGATTAAGCGGAGGAAGTGATTTCCATGGAGCAAATAAGCCAAAGCTTGATTTGGGTACGGGATATGGAAATTTGAGTGTTCCCTATGATGTTCTTGAAGGACTGAAAAAGGAAAGAGATATAATAAAAAACAAAAAAAGGAAAGGAGAATAAAATGCCTAAAAATAAAAGTGAAAACAGATTGATAGCCCAGAACAAAAAGGCATATCATGATTATTTTATACTTGAAACCTTTCAGGCAGGCATTGCTCTTACAGGTACAGAGGTTAAATCACTGCGTGCAGGAAAGTGTAACCTGAAAGAAAGCTATATCCAGATTGAAAATAATGAAGCTATTATAAAGCAGATGCATATAAGCCCTTATGAACAGGGGAATATATTTAATCACGACCCTCTTGCTGACAGAAGGCTTCTTCTGCACAAGTATGAAATAAATAAGCTTATAGGTGCTGTAACAAGAGATGGCTATACTATTATACCTCTTAAAATTTATTTTAAGGGCAGTCTTGTTAAGGTGGATATAGGCATTGCAAAGGGTAAAAAGCTCTATGACAAGAGGCAGGATATTGCTAAAAAAGATGCAAGGAGAAATGCTGAAAAGGACTTTAAGCATAAGCTTCAATTATAGTAAATAAAGTTGCAAAGGAGAAAATAAAATGGACTACAAGAAAATCGCTATGGAAAAACACAAGGAATGGGCAGGTAAAATTGAGGTTGTGTCAAGGGCACAGGTAAACAATGCAGATGATTTGTCTGTTGCCTATACTCCGGGAGTTGCGGAACCTTGCCTTGCAATAAAGGAAGACCCGGATAAGGTATATGAGCTTACAAGAAAACACAATATGGTGGCTGTTATTACAGACGGCTCTGCTGTACTGGGACTTGGAAATATAGGCGGTGTTGCAGGTATGCCTGTTATGGAGGGAAAGTGCGTCCTCTTTAAGGAATTTGCAGATGTTGATGCTTTTCCTATTTGTGTAAATACACAGGATACAGATGAAGTTGTAAATACAATTTATCACATTTCAGACAGCTTCGGAGGCATAAATCTTGAGGATATTGGTGCTCCAAGATGTTTTGAAATTGAGAGAAGACTTAAGGAAATGTGCAATATCCCTGTATTTCACGATGACCAGCACGGTACAGCGGTTGTTGTGCTTTCAGGTATAAGAAATGCCCTTAAGCTTACAGGAAAGAAAGCAGAAGAGTGCAAGGTAGTAATGAGCGGTGCAGGTGCGGCAGGTACAGCAATTGCAAAGCTTCTTTTAAAGGCAGGATTTAACAATATTGTAATGAGAAATATTGACGGCGTTATATCAGCAGACAAGAAATATGATGACCCTTCTCTTGAGGAACTGGCACAGATAACAAATCCAAATAAGGAGGACGGAGCCCTTGAGGATATTATAAAGGGTGCGGATATTTTTATAGGTGTTTCTGCACCTAACATATTAACAGGTGAAATGGTTAAGACAATGAATAATGATGCCATTATTTTTGCAATGGCAAATCCGAATCCTGAAATACTTCCCGATATTGCAATTGAAGCCGGTGCAAGGGTTGTGGCAACAGGAAGATCAGATTATCCTAATCAGATAAACAATGTGCTTGCTTTCCCCGGAATATTCAGAGGTGCTCTTGATGTAAGAGCAAGTGATATTAATGAAGAAATGATGCTTGCGGCATCTGATGCAATAGCAAACCTTGTTACAGAGGAGGATATTGCAAAGGGAATTATTATACCTTCTGCCCTTAACAAGAGTGTTTCAAAGGATATTGCAGCTGCTGTTGCAGAAGCGGCAAGAAAAACAGGGGTTGCAAGGATATAAATTTATATTATGATAAATGAAATAATAATGTAATATCTTTTTTGCTTTGATTGTGTTATAATAGAGTCAAGAAATTAAAAAACATAAATATATTAATTCTCGGTAATTTATAAAAATTAAAGTAAAAGTAACCTTACTGTAACAGTAATGTAATAGTAATGGTGTATACTATACATAGAAGATAAAAGTATTAACTGAGAAAAATTATGCTTTAAATTAATTTTCGGAAGGAGGCACTAATATTATGAAAAAGTTTTTATTGACTGCTTTTGCACTTTTTACTTTAGCTTTTGTGATGTTAGCTTTGCCTGTGTCTGCCCGTGCCTCTGAAGTGAATAACTTCAAGATAACAAGCGGTATTAATACGGAGAAGACTTCTGAAATTACTTTTGACTCAACAAGAGTTATTTCCGGTACTGCTGAGGCAGGCTCTTCAATTACTATAACTATATATGAGCCAACAACAGTAAATGGAAATACTACTTATAAATATATAAGATCTTATAATATTGATGTGGGTTCAAGCGGTATTTTCAGTCAGAATGTAAGTCTTAAAGAGGGCAAGAATTATGTTGTTGTAGCAGCACGTAAAGATGATAACTATTCAGAAGTTAAAACTACAATAACCAGAAAAAATGCTACACTGAAGGCAACACTTTCACAAAGTATCGCAGTCCCGGGAAGCAGTGGCTGGTAATTTATTTGAATAAAGGGTATAAATATATGAAAAACTTCGGAAGGAATTTTGTAATTGCTTTTTTGATGGTTTTGGCTATTTATCAGACAGGTAAGTTATGGTTTGGAGATTTTTCAGACCATAACTTTTTTTCATTGTTTGACAGAAACCGAAACTCATATGCTGAAAATGTTGCATATACTCTTAACAGGATTGTGATAAATCTTGGAGATAATAAGGTTATATGCAAGGCTAGCAATATTTATGGCAGTGAGTATAAGGAACAGTTTGATGAAGCTGTTGCAACAGCTCTTACCAAAGGAACGCTTACGGAAAATACGGGAGATATTGACTGGGTATCGGTACTTGACAACAGAGCCATAATTTATGAATACAGCTGTAGTTTTAAAGGTTCAGATCTGGAAGGCATATTTAATGTGAAAAGTGATATGTGTGCCAAAATTGAAACTTATGATACAATAATAATATCTCCAAGGGCAGATAATTCATTTATGAGAATAATTTTTTATGATTCTGAAGAGAAGATAAGTTCTTATGTGGAACTTAAAAGTAACAGTGTTATAGGCAAGTGTTATGAAACAAGCTCTCAGTTCTCATCATATGAAAATGATATTTATTACATTTCAAGTGTGGAAAATGGCTTTGATATATTTACAGGAAATAAATTTCTTCCTCAGTGTGAGAGTGAAATTTATACTTACAGTGCTATTGAACCACATTACATTATTAGTGATATGACTCTGGTTGAGCAGAATGCCAATGTTTTCTTTGATAATGCTGTGACAAAGGACTATCAGAAAAATAGTGACAATTATACCTTCAGAAATGAAACAACTGTTGTAAGGTTTTATGACAATTCTGTTCTTGAATATTTTAACTATGATACGAAAAGCGGAGAAAACAGCAGTTTTTCTGCAAATTATGTTGCGGCAATTAATCTTATAAGGCAGGATACCTTTGTGACAAATGAGTTTTATCTGGACAGTTATACATTTGATGAGGGGCAGTATGTATTTAAGTTTAATTATAAAATAAATGATTTTCCGCTTATCCCAAGTGATGATATTATGGAAGCTACCGGTATGAGCAGTTTTATTGAAATTACAACTTCAAACGGAAGTGTTGACAGATACAGAAAATATGCTTGCAGATATACAATATCAGATAAAATTACGTTGGATTCAAAAGTTGACTGTATAGGCGTTGTTGATGAAATATATGAAGAACTTTATGGCGACGGAAATACTAAGCCTGTTGATGATATTGTACTGGCCTATATTGCTGATGATAAAAGCTTTGGTTTAAGCTGGATAATAAATATAGACGGAGAAATATATATTGTGGATACAGAGGGGTAGGTGTATATATGGAGTGGTCAAGGGCCAAAAAATATACTGTTATTATTCTCATACTCCTTAATATAGTGCTTATGGGACTTAACATATACAAAAGTTTTGAAACAAGGCTTACTGTGACGAGGATAAATGACCTGTCATCCCTTCTTAGTTCAAGGGGAATTACAATTACCTGCTCATTGCCAAAAAGTTACAAACCTATGGCAGAAATTGCTACATCTGATTACAGCTTTGATTTTGTAAGGCTTCAGCGTATATTTATGAGCGGTGAGGAAAATGTAAGAAGAACCGATGAATACAACAGTGTTGTTTTTATTTCAGATAATTCAAGGCTTTCAATAAGGGGGAGTACTGTAAGCTTTACATCATCAATTACAGACAGTATGACAGGAATTGATGAGGCAGTACAGTATTCTGATGAAATTATAGCTAAAATAAATGATAATTTCGGAGATTATGAATTTTACTCTGCCGATGAAACAGAGGGAGGATATATTGTAAAGTATTATGAAAAGAGAGGCGGGAAAAATATTTTCAGCAATTTTGCCTATTTTACAGTAAGGGGGAGTAATATTTCTCTTGCCCTTAATTATGTCAGTATAGGAAACGAAGTTGGGGAAAAAGAAAGTATTTTTGCTGCTGATGAGGCAATATATTCAGCTATAAACAATATTAAAGAGGACAACGAAAGAGCAAATATTTCCAATGTGGAACTGGGTTATTATGTAATAAGTTCAAGCTATGGAGCCGGAGATTATGCTACACCTTTCTATCTTATAACAGCCGGCGGAAAAGAGTATTATGTGAATGCTTATACAGGGGAATGTTTCTAAAATTGATGTGTCAGGAGTAATGTTTTATCCAAAGGAGTAAAATATCTTGACAACACAACACTTTGCTGATAATATAAATAGGTTGAAATGCAAAATTTATTGAAAAAGGTCTTTGTAGATGATTTGTGTGTAGTAAAATTTAAGCTGTCAGACAGTGACTGATGTTTAGCACTGCTCTTTATTGGAATTACAATAGAGATAAAAAGCTGAAACTATGACAAAATTCATTGAATTTTTTAAAAGTTTGTGCATTTTAACCTTATTTTTATGTTGAAAAATTTGTAGAATTAATATATACTTAATTAATAAGTATGGATATGCGTTTTAGTTTGTTAAATAAACAGTGTAAAAGCCGTTTTTATTGTAAATCAGAATTTGTTATACCAGAGAGGTGTGTGTGCTTTTATGGAGCATTTGTTAATTAAGGGGGGAAAACCCCTTAATGGTGAGGTAGTTATAAGTGGAGCTAAAAATGCTGTTGTAGCAATTATACCTGCCGCTATTATTTCTAATGGAGTTTGTATTATTGATAATCTGCCTGCTATTGAAGATGTCAGGTGTTTGCAGGACACTCTTACTAAGCTTGGTGCTGTCTGTGAACTTATTGATGAGGGAACACTTATGGTGGATTCTTCTAATCTCAATAACTGGAATGCAAACTTTGATTCCGTAAGGAGAATAAGAGCTTCCTATTATTTAATGGGTGCTCTCCTTGCAAGATTTAAAGAGGCAAAGGTTGCACTGCCCGGAGGCTGTAATTTTGGATCAAGACCTATTGATCTGCACTTAAAGGCTTTCAGAGCACTGGGAGCAACTATTGAAGAGGACTATGAGAATGGTGTGATTTCTTTAAAGGCAGATAAGCTTGTAGGTACAAATATTTTCCTTGATACTGTTTCGGTAGGAGCTACTATTAATACTATGCTGGCAGCAACTCTTGCTGAAGGAGTTACTACAATTGAAAATGCGGCAAAAGAACCCCATATTGTTGATACAGCAAACTTCCTTAATATGATGGGAGCAAGAATAAAGGGTGCCGGTACAGATGTAATAAGAATAACAGGTGTTCAGAGTCTTCACGGAGCGGAGTATATGATAATACCCGATCAGATAGAAGCCGGTACATATATGATTGCTGCAGCTGTGTGCGGCGGACATGTTTCTGTCAGAAACATTATACCAAAGCATATGGACAGCCTTTCTGCAAAGCTTAAGGAAATGGGCTGCAGAGTTATAGAAGGTGACGATTACATAGATGTTATTTCTGACGGTAATTTATATCCAACAAGGGTAAAGACTATGGCATATCCGGGATTTCCTACGGATCTCCAGCCACAGATGGTTGCAGGACTTTCAAAAGCTGACGGAATAAGTATACTTACAGAAACTGTGTGGGAAAACAGATTTCAGTATATTGAACAGCTGAGAAAGTTTGGCTGTGATATATTAATTGACGGAAGAGTGGCAACTATACATGGAGTAAGTCAGCTTAATGGAGCTGAGGTTATGGCAACGGATCTGAGAGCAGGGGCTGCAATGGTTATCGCAGGACTTGCGTCAAATGGAATAACTAAAATAGGAAATGTAAGATTTATTGACAGAGGATATGAAAAGATTGAGTATAAATTGAAGGCATTAGGTGCCGATATTAAGAGGGTTAAGGATTAATGAAGCTGAAGTTTGCAACAATTGCAAGCAGTTCTTCGGGAAACTGTGTTTATGTGGGAACTGAATATACTAACATTCTTGTTGATGCAGGATTGAGCGGTAAAAAAATAGAAGAAGGTTTAAAGGATCTGGAACTTACGGGAGCAGATATTGACGCCATATTTGTAACTCATGAACATATTGACCATGTTGACGGTGTGGGTGTGCTTTCAAGAAGATACCACATACCTGTATATGCAACAGAGGGTACATGGGCAAATATGCCGTCAAAGGTGAAGGTTGAAACTATACGTGATGACTTTAAGAGAAATGTATATACCGATGAAAATATTGCTTTTAATGACCTTTGTATAAAGCCTTTTTCAATACCTCACGATGCGGCGGAACCTGTGGGATACAGTATAATGACTGACAGGGATAAGGTAACAATAGCTACTGACATAGGTCATATTTCAGATACAATAAAAGAAAATGTAAAAGGATCTTCAATACTTTTACTTGAAAGCAATCATGATGTGGATATGCTTAAAAACGGTTCCTATGCCTATAATTTAAAACAGAGAATTTTAAGTGATTACGGTCATTTAAGCAATGACAATGCAGGAAAATTTCTGGGAGATTTTGCTGACAGCAAACTTAAGTATGTTTTTCTGGGTCATTTAAGCAGGGAAAATAATACTCCCAGAGTTGCCTTTGATACTGTCAGCAGTATTGTGACAGGAAGCGGTATTGAGCTTGGCGGTGACTTTGAAATGTGGGTTGCGGCACCCTATGGCGTTAAAAGAAGGATAGAACTCTGATGAAAATTACAATCGCCTGTGTAGGCAGAATAAAGGAAAAATATTTTACAGATGCTGTAAATGAATATGCAAAAAGACTGTCAAGGTATGTTACTCTTAACATAGAAGAAGTAAACGATGAAAAGGCACCTGAAAATATGAGTGACGCACAAATCATTCAGGTAAAGGATACAGAGGGAGAAAGACTTAATAAGGTTATAAAAGACAGTTATGTTGTTGCTCTTGCAATAAATGGAAAGAAAATGACCAGTGAAGGGTTTGCAGACTTTATATCCGATGCAATGGTAAGAGGTGTGAGCCATATTACATTTGTCATAGGCGGTTCTCTTGGGTTAAGTGACAAAATACTTGAAAGAGCTGATTTAAAGCTTAGTTTTTCAGATATGACATTTCCTCATCAGCTTATGAGGGTTATATTGCTTGAACAGATATACAGAGCAAACAGAATAATAAA
>CAZGIC010000080.1:0-10818 GCA_964526435.1 uncultured Lachnospiraceae bacterium
ATTGTTGAAGGTGGCTTAGAAGTTATATCATACACTATTCTGTTTACAGACTTAACCTCATTAACAATTCTGCTGCTTATTTTATCAAGCACATCATAAGGTATTCTTGCAAAGTCCGCAGTCATAAAGTCAGAAGTCGTAACACCCCTTAAAGCAAGTGTATAGTCATAAGTTCTGAAATCACCCATTACACCAACACTTCTCATTGATGTAAGCACAGCAAAGTACTGGTTTATATCTCTGTCAAGACCTGCGTTAGCAATTTCCTCTCTGAAAATAGCATCGGCATCCTGCAATATTTCAACCTTTTCCTTTGTAATATCACCTATAATTCTTATAGCAAGTCCGGGACCTGGGAATGGCTGTCTCCACACAAGATAATCAGCAAGTCCAAGTTCAATACCAAGCTGTCTTACTTCATCTTTAAAGAGAAGTCTTAAAGGCTCAATAATTTCCTTAAAATCAACATAATCTGGCAAACCACCAACATTATGGTGACTCTTTATAACAGCAGCATCACCTGCACCTGATTCAATAACATCGGGATAAATTGTTCCCTGTGCAAGGAAATCGACCTTTCCTATTTTCTTAGCCTCATCCTCGAATACTCTTATAAATTCCTCGCCTATTATCTTTCTCTTTGTTTCAGGGTCAGTAACTCCTGCCAGTTTACCTAAAAATCTGTCTCCGGCATTTACCCTTACAAAGTTTACATCCCAGTCAGCAAAAGCCGCTTCAACCTCATCGCCTTCATTTTTTCTCATAAGTCCATGGTCAACAAATATACAAGTAAGCTGATTACCTACAGCCTTAGATAAGAGTGCCGCAAGAACAGAACTATCAACACCACCTGAAAGTGCAAGAAGAACTTTACCATTTCCAACAGTTTCTCTTACCTGCTTAATTGCAGTCTGAGCATAATTGCTCATACTCCAGTCACCCTTGCAGCCGCATGCCTCATAGAGGAAGTTTCTTAACATTTCGCTTCCGTTTTCAGTATGCATTACCTCAGGGTGATACTGAATACCATAAAGCTCTCTTTCCTTATTTTCCATAGCTGCCACAGGACAATCAGCAGTGTGAGCTGTTGACTTAAAGCCTTCAGGAAGTTCACTTATATAATCAGTATGACTCATCCATGTATTGCCATTGGCAGGCAGTCCCTTAAACAAAATACTGTCTGTATCAAACACAGTTGCAGTCTTTCCGTATTCACTTACATTTGCAGAAGAAACAGTGCCTCCCGTCAAATGTGCCATCAACTGACAGCCATAGCATATACCAAGTATAGGTACACCAAGTTCAAAGATTTCATTACTTATTTTTGGTGAATCTTCAAGATAAACACTGTTAGGTCCTCCTGTAAAAATAATTCCCTTTGGGTTCATAGTCTTAATTTCCTCAATAGATGTCTTATAAGACTTAACCTCACAGTAAACATTACATTCACGGACTCTTCTTGCAATAAGCTGATTATACTGTCCGCCGAAGTCCAGCACAATAATTAATTCATGCATTTGTTTTTTCCTCCATAATTATTTTTTCAAAAACATTCTTCTTGGGGTAAGATCTTTTCTCATAGCCATAAGTATATCTTCCCTTGGCTCAATAACAAATCTTTTCCTTTTTCCCTTATATGTTGCCACAAAGACATAAGTATTTCCAAGTATTTCTCCGCTGCCTAAATTTTCAACGGGTATGTTTTCATACATCGCAAGATGCTCTTTATCGTCAATGTGTGCCATTATTTCAAACTCTGAAACATTTCCTTCAAAAACTTTTTTCCTCTTTGTACGGTTCATAATAACATCAATATCAAAAATACCATCAGTATAAGAATATTCAAATTCTTTACTTAACAGCTTTATTCTTCTAATGGCAATAATAATATCAATCACCACTATTATAAGTGCTAACAGTGTAAAAGCATAACCCATTCTGTCATTGCCCTCACTGTAAGCTGCTCCTGCACTGTCCATACATATCTGCCACAAAAACAATGCCACAGCAATAGCAATCCCTATTATATAAAGCCTTTTGCTTCGGTCCTTCTGATCAAAATTTTTTTTAACCAACTGCTCTTTAAATATATCATCTCTCATATACTATTCCTCTTCTCCGCTGTTATTAAAGAAGCTTAATTTGTTCACAATGCCGGGCACCATATCAATAAGCTTATTCACACTGTTGTTATCTTTAACATTAATAAGCTGTACACTGCCCTTTGCAATTACCATAACAGCACTTGGTGTAATTTTAACACCCATACCTCCTGCTCCCGAAGACTTGCCGTTTTTTTCCTGTCTTGAATCTGAAGAGCCTGTCCCCATACCAAAGGACACATCTACAAGAGGAATAATTGTTATACCATTCATTTCTATAGGCTCACCTACAACAGTCTTACTGGAAACCAAGTTATCCAGTTTACTAAACATAGTTTCCAGATTTTCATTAAAACTACCCATCAAACTCACCCTTCCAATAATCCTTTACAAGCGGCCATACAGGCTTAGTAAAAATATATTTAGCTATAGGAAACAAAATAAGCCATAAATTAGTTCTTCCCCTTATTTTAAAATCACCTGTAAATTCCTTTTCTTCAAAGTTGCCTTCAATATTAATATCAAGGGGAACAAAAGCTTTAACAACAGCAACAGCACCAATAGCCTTTCCTGTATCAGATGGATCTCCCAATCCTATAATACCGTTAATTTTACACTTTTTAAAGCCGATATTTTTAAAAAGCTTTACAATCAAATTTATTGTAGCATTTAAAATATTTCCGATACCATACTTGTCATTAAAACTTTCCACAAAGTTTATTTTGTCTGATATTCCTTTAATAAATTTTTTAATTGCCGTGAAAAAGTTTTTAATTTTTTTCACTATACTATTAATATTACCATTTTTTTCAATATTTGCAACAGTTTTATGAAAATTTTCATCATTATTACATATATTTTTTTCTTCTGTTTCAATATTTATGTTTTCCCTTTCAGAATCGTAGTTTACATTACATATTCCAAAAGGCACATAAACACTGTATTTTAAATGATCCCCATCTACTTCATAACTTACTTTAACTATGCCAAGAAGCCACCTGAAACTCCCTTTTGACTTTACATCTTCATTTTTGCTTCCCTGAGCCTCAAAACGGCAAAAGTTAAATAGCAGTACAGCCAAAATAAACACAACTATACCCAGTATCACACCAATCAATATTAATATTACTTTTAATATTGTCAACAAAATACCAAGCATAGCATCACCTACCTGCACCTTACATTATAATATTCTCTGAAATCATTAAGACTTTTGTTATTTTTAAGCCATTGGGCTATAAGCTTTGCCGCCATAGTTTCAGCATCACTTTTTCCTTTTACAACAGCTATGATACCGTAATTCTTATAATTATTTATACTTTTAAGAGCATCACTTAAACTAAGGATTTCCATAAGCCCTTTTCCTTTGTCGCTTACACACACTGCATAATAGCCCCAGGTGCCAAAACCTTTATTTACAAGAGTTTTTATGTCTTTAATATTTTCATCCAATATAATATTTTCATAATATCTCAATATGATCACTCCACACTGACATATTCAAATACCGCATAGCCATTATTATTTCTGCCTTCGTTATTTACAGCAAAAATTCCTATTTTGCCTCCGACCCAGCTCTTTCTTGAAACCTTGTATTGAAGAGTTTCACCTATCTTTTCAAAATTAATACCATCTTCGCTTACATAACAGTCAATATTACAGAGATAAGATACCTTAAGCTTTAAATATACAGTATCCGCTTTTACATTCATTTCAGCCTTTACAATTTCTTCTGTATCCTCATCTTTTTCAAGGTCAAAGCTCACCTGTTTTACTTTTCCGTTTTCAACTCTTACTCCATAGTAGCTGCCACCTGTAATTACAAGACCGCAGCTTTCATTTTCATTGAGAGCCATATTGACCTTTGCTGTCACTTCAAAGTTAGGACGTGTCATTAATTCACATAACACATTTGCCGCATCTGAAACATTTTTACCCTCATAAGGCAAAGCAAAAAGCTTTATACCCTTACCTGTCATTTCATAAAAACTTTCCTTTGGATATGCCTGCCACTGCCACTGTAAACTAAGGTTGTCCCCCTTAAAATCATCAGAATCAACAGGAGAAAGTATTTCACTTTCACAGCCTTCAGGCTTACTGTATTCAAGTACAGGTTCGCCAATATGATCATTATTTGTATCAACACCCATTTCAATCCAGTCATCATCAGTCCATCTTGCCGGCTGTAAATGTGTAATTCTGCCATATCCTTCCAAATCCTGAAAATGAATAAACCAGCTTTCCCCATTGTCCATATCCACAAGTCCTCCCTGATGAGGTCCGTTTACAGGGCTGTCACCCTGCCACATAATAACCTTGTGTTCATAGGGACCATATATATTTTTACTTCTTGCAGCCATCTGCCAGCCCTGCTGAACACCTCCTGCAGGAGCAAAAATATAGTAATAGCCATTTCTCTTATACATCTTAGGACCTTCTATAGTAGGATGATTTATTCTGCCGTCAAATACAAGAACACCATCGTCAAGGAGCTTAGTACCGTCAGCAGTCATTTTATGAAGAAACAGCTTACTCTTGTAACCTATCCTGCTCTTTGCAACACCTCTTATTAAATAAGCATTGCCGTCATCGTCCCAGAAAGGACAGGTATCTATCCATCCTTTAGCCTTTGCAACACAAATTGTATCATTCCACTTTCCAAAAGGATCTTCAGTATTAGCCATAAATATGCCTTCATCAGGATCCCCGAAATACACCCAGAACTTATTATCATGGTATCTTATACTTGGTGCCCATACCCCCTTGCCATGCTGAGGGGTTGAATAAATATCAAGAGGCATTTTTTCAACGGCATAGCTTATTAATTTCCAGTTTACAAGATCTGTTGAATGTAAAACCGGCACTCCGGGAAAATATGTAAAAGAGCTTGCAACCATAAAAAAGTCGTTGCCAACTCTTATAACATCAGGGTCAGAATAATCAGAAAATAAAACAGGGTTTTTATATCTTCCGTTCCCTAAATCTGCAGTCCATTTTCCTTTTTCATTTTCATACATATCTTTTACCTCATATAAGTTCTATTTCTTCGCTTTTATCTCTTGTCATAAGGTCATATACAGCCTGCTTGACATCCTTGCCTTCATAAAGTACACTGTTTATTTCATGAGTTATAGGCATATCTATATTAAGTTTCTTTGACAGTTCATATGCTGCCCTGGCATTTATTATCCCTTCAACAACCATATGGACTTCATTAAGAGTTTCTTCAAGGCTTTTTCCCTGTCCAAGAAGTATCCCTGCTCTTCTGTTCCTGCTGTGCATGCTTGTACACGTTACAATAAGGTCACCTACTCCTGCAAGTCCGGAAAAAGTTTCTCTCCTTGCCCCCATTGCAATACCAAGTCTTGCTATTTCGTGCAGTCCTCTTGTCATTAAAGCAGCCTTTGTATTATCTCCGAATCCGCATCCATCAGAAATTCCTGCTGCAAGAGCAATTAAATTTTTCAGTGCTCCGCCAAGCTCTACTCCAACAATATCAGAATTTGTATATACTCTGAACATAGGTGTCATAAATGTGTTCTGTATTTCGGATGCAACTTCAGCATCTTCAGATGAAGCAACTATTGTAGTTGCCATATTTCTGCCCACCTCTTCAGCATGGGAAGGTCCTGATAAAACACCAACTCTGCACTGAGGTATCTCTTCCTTTATAACCTGAGAAAGTCTTAATAGAGAGCCTTCCTCAAGACCTTTTGCCACATTCACAACAATTTGATTTTTTTTAACAAGAGGAGCAAATCTTTTTGCCATACTCCTTACAAATTTTGAGGGAGAAGAAAACACGATCATATCAGCCCATGTTATGTCATCATCCTTACATGTAACGATTATATCATCATCAAGCTTTATTCCCGGTAAAAACTCCTTGTTTTCTCTCTCAGCAAGGATAGCCGCTGCTTCTTCCTCTTTAAATGACCATAATATAACATTGTTTCCTGCTCTTTTAAGCTGAACAGCAAGAGCAGTTCCCCAGCTTCCTGAGCCAATTACTGCAACAGTTTTCATATCAACACCTCTTTATTTTTTTGATGAACCGAATTTGTTTTCAGTCCCGTTCATTAATCTTTCAATATTGGATTTGTGCTTAATATATGCAAGTATGCAAAGCACAAACATAAGCAATATTTCTTCAATGCCAAATCCGTATATATTTCTTGTTATTATCATTAATACAGGGTAAACCAGAGCCATAGTCAGTGATGAAAGGGAAATATATCTTTTTGCTAAAAACACAACAAATCCTATTGCATATGTAATAAGAGCTATCTGCCAGTCAACACATAGCATAAGTCCCAGTGTACAGGCAATTCCCTTTCCCCCGCGAAAACCCAGATAAAAAGGAAAATTGTGACCAAGCACAGCACCAATACCTGCATATAGTCCCGGCAAAAGACTTGTGCCTTCGACAAAACTTCCATCACCGTCAAATATAAGAGAACATATAATATAAGCTGCAACTACCTTTAAAAGATCAATAAGGAAAACAACTGCACCAACTTTTTTGCCAAGTACTCTTGTAGTGTTTGTAAATCCTGCATTTCCGCTTCCGTATTCCCTTATATCAATTTTACCTATAAGCCTTCCAAGAATATATGCTGACTGTAAACACCCGAAACAATACCCAATTATTAAACAAGCTATTCTGAACATAATTTCCCCTTTCGTAAATATTTTATTAGTTTAAGCAAAAAAACTGCCGATACTATTCTTTTCTGTTCCTTGCAATGAAATGTATAGGAGTTCCCTTAAATCCAAAAGCCTCCCTCAGCTGATTTTCAATATATCTCTTATAAGAGAAGTGCAAAAGCTCAGTATCATTTACAAAGAGTACAAATGTAGGCGGCTTTACTGAAACCTGAGTCATATAATAAATTCTCAAAGGTCTGCCCTTTTCAGCCGGAGGCTGATTCATAGCCATAGCCTCAATAAGCACATCATTAAGAACACCTGTTGCAATTCTCATTGTGTTGTTTTCATGAACCATATTTATAAGGTCAAAAAGCTTGGTAACTCTCTGTCCCGTAGCAGCTGAAATAAATATTGTCGGGGCATATGAAAGATATTTAAACTCTGTTTCAATATCCTTCACAAACTTATTCATAGTTTTGTTATCCTTTTCTATCTTGTCCCATTTATTTACCGCAATTATAACAGCCTTTCCCGCTTCATGAGCAATACCTGCAACTTTCGTATCCTGATCTGTAATGCCGTCCTCGGCATTTATCATCATTATACAAACATCAGCTCTTTCAACGGCAGCCACAGCTCGTATAATAGAATACTTTTCAATGTTCTCCTTTATTTTTGACTTTCTTCTCATTCCTGCAGTATCTATAAACACATATTTCTGTCCGTTATACTCATAAGGGGAATCAATAGCATCTCTTGTGGTACCTGCCACATCACTTACTATTACTCTTTCTTCGCCAAGAATTCTGTTAATAAGAGATGACTTTCCTACATTAGGCTTTCCTATAATGGCAACCTTAATTGTATCTTCATCATCTTCATCTTCTTTATTTTCCGGAAAATGCTTTACAACTTCATCAAGGAGATCACCTATGCCAAGCATTTGTCCCGCACTTACTCCGAAAGGTTCACCCAGTCCAAGCTGATAAAATTCATATACATCCATACCAAACTTAGCAAGGTCGTCCATTTTATTTACAGCCAGCACAACAGGCTTCTTTGATTTTCTGAGTATATTAGCCACCTGCATATCAGCATCAACCATACCTGTTCTCACGTCAGCCACAAATATAATTACATCAGCAGACTCAATAGCGATTTCGGCCTGTGAATACATATTTTTAAGCATCATATCATCACTTTCAGGTTCAAGTCCCCCTGTATCAATAAGTGTAAAATTATGGTCAAGCCATTCAGCGTCAGCATAAATTCTGTCACGGGTAACACCCGGTGTATCTTCTACAATAGATATTCTCTCTCCTGCTATTCTGTTAAACAATGTGGATTTTCCCACGTTAGGTCTGCCAACTATAGCAACAATCGGTTTAGCCATTTTAATTTTCCTCCGCTTTCAAAATTTCCTTAAGTATTTCGTCCCCGCTGCTTTTAACGGGTGTTACTTTAACATTTAATTCTCTCTCTATATCTGATATATCCACATCATCAAGTAGAGCCGTTCCTTCGGTTCTTATACAGTTTTCAGGAATAAAGAGTACTGACCCAAGTTCCTTTCCTTTTAACTGATTTATTATATCACTGCCTGTCATAAGTCCGCTTACTGTTATAGTTCTTCCAAAAAAATCATTTTCAATTGCATATACGTTTATTTTAGTATTAGTATACTTTTCCATTATATCACAAGCTAAGGAATAAATAAAGTCATAAGCAATTTTTCCTGTAGCAATACTTACATTTCTTGCTTTGCTGTCACCTTTAACAGTGTTAAAATAGTCGTAAAACTCCTTTTTTGTAAGAGTGACCATACCAACACCATTTTCATACTGAGGGTAATCCTCATAAAAATCGTTATCAGGAAGCTCCACACCTGCCGTAATATAAAATTCATCACTTAAATAGCAGAAATGGGTGCCATATTCCTTATAAAACTTATCCTGCCACACTTTGACCTGTTCAATTATCTTCCTGCATTCCTCTTTATTATAAAGCTCTATATCTGTAAGTCCTTCCCTGTATTTTGATTTTCCGAAAGGTACAATAGCCATACTTCCTGCTACAGGGAGGAACTTTGACAAATCTCTTATACTTTTATCCAGATATTCACCATCATTTATATTTTTGCATAAAACAATCTGAAAATTCATTTCAATATGATTGTCATTTAATTTTTTGAGATAATCCATCAGCTTAACGGCATTTGGATTTTTAAGCATATATTTTCTCAATTCCATATCAGTTGTATGAACGGAAACATTTATTGGTGATAAATGATAAAATATAATTCTGTCAATATCTTCTTCCTTCATATTTGTAAGGGTAACATAATTTCCCTGCAAAAAAGAAAGTCTTGAATCATCGTCCTTAAAATAAAGAGATTTTCTCATCCCCTTTGGAAGCTGGTCAATAAAGCAGAATATACATTTGTTTGAACATGACCTGGCTTTATCCATAAGTCCCGATTCAAAAACAATGCCCAGATCTTCATATTCTTCCTTGTCTATTTCAAGGAGCCATTCATCACCGTCAGGCTTTCTTATGCCCACTTCAATATATTCACCCTGTATCAAATATCTGTAATCCAGAACATCCTTTACAGGTTTGTTATCAATATCAACAAGAACATCACCTGCTTCAATTCCAAGCTCTTCAGCAATGCTGTCCTTTTCAACCTTTATTATAACATTTTCATTTTTCATTTAAAACAACCCTTTTATTGTAAACTCCATCATCAGCTTATAATTCATCCGCCTTTTTAAAGCAATACTGCCTGCCCGATTATTCAATGAATATCCCTATTAACAACAAAACAGTCAGTAAAACTGCTTCGGAAACGTAGTTTTTTTCTTCTCACTCACCACTTTTACAGACTTATAAATCCTGCCATTGAGCCTCTTTCATTACCCATCAACCTATGTGAATAAAACATATCAGGATGACACATAGTGCATATTCTGCTGTTCTCAATATTATCTCTTAATATTCCTGCATCTGTAAGTATTTCTTCATTAACACCATGCAGATCAATATAATAATGTCCTTCATTTTCAGTATCATCTTCAATAAAATCGTCAGCCCATACAAATGCTTCCCTGAAAGCTTTAACAACAGGATCATCTACCTGAAAACAGCACTTTCCTATAGCAGGAGAAATACCGCATATTATATTTTCTCTTTTGCAGTCATAATCACTTACCATTTTATCAACAGTCTTTGCTCCTATTGAAAGAACAGTACCTCTCCATCCGCTGTGACATATTGCAATAACTTCTTTACAAGGATCATAAAAGAAAATAAGCACACAGTCAGCAGAAAAGCCTGTAAGAACAATATCTTTACACTTAGTTATAATACCGTCATAGCCTTCCTGTTCTCTTTCAAGAAAAAGACCTTTCCCTCTGTCAGCCTCTGTTATGTTCAATATTCTATCAGTGTGTATCTGTCTTGTCCATACAGTATTTCTGCAGTCACAGTCAATTGCACTGCATATCCTTCTGTAATTTTCAACTACATTTTCGTGTTTGTCCTCTCTCCAGCCCAGATTCATTGTTGCATAACAGCCTTCAGATACACCACCTTTTCTTGTTGAAAAACAGTGTTTCACACCATTCAATTTTTCAAAAACATAATATTCAACATCTTTCTTTTTTACAAGTTTCATATTCTTTCTCCCTACAAAGATAAACTTTATTACCTGATATAAACTACAAAAAATATTTTATTTACTGAAAAGCATTCTTAATATGCTCTATCTTATTTCCTAATATTTCAATAACATCAAATCTTATATCACATTTAACATTATTTTCAATAATGTACATTTCCGCAGTCCTCTTTATCTGTCTTTGCTTGAAAGGTGTCACAGCCTCTCTGGGCAGTCCCTTATCGGCATTTTTCCTGTACTTAACTTCTACAAAAATAATGTATTTCCCTCTTTTAGCAATTATATCTATCTCACCTGTTTTTCGCCTGTAATTGGTTTCAAGTATTTTATATAATCTCAGCTTTAAATACCTACGGGCAATTTTTTCGCCCTTACTGCCCTTTTCAA
>CAZGIC010000081.1:0-10779 GCA_964526435.1 uncultured Lachnospiraceae bacterium
TCTTGTTTTTGTTCAAGATTGCGAATGAGCAGTGCGAGTTTCGCAATTACCTAATTTATAATAAATAAAAGTCCGCAAGCTGCACCCACGGACTTTCAGATATTAATTATTTTTTGTTTTAATATGTTCTTTTATTCTGTCAAGGAAATCCTTCTTAAGTGCCAGACTATTGCCTCCATTATCAATTAATATTCCTGAATAGTCAGCACCTGTCATACCCACAATACCGCAAACATCATTAAAATTAAGTTCAAGGAACTGTACATCTTTTCTCCATACACCTATAGCCTCAACACTTGTAAACACAAGTAAAAAGCTTCCCTTTTCCCCGTGTATTGAGTAATATCCTATATTGTTAATCTTTGTAATATTTTGAGTTTTTTCACCTGTCTCAATAATTACAGGCACATAAAACTTATCCCGTATAAGTCTTGAAACAAATTCTGTTTTATTTTCATTAGAAGAATTTTCCTTAAGTTTTGCAATACTTTCTGCTAACGCCTTGCTCATATAACACCTCTTATTTCTTATAAAAAGGAGTAACTCCGATTATATACTTTTGTGCAACCTTATCAAATGAAGGCATAAAGCCTATTGTTTCCCCTTGTTTCATAACACTGTGGGCAACAGCCGCAATACCGTCAAAGGCAGCCTTAAGGCTTCCGTCCCTGCAAAATTCCACTACAATAACGGGAGTAGGATTTTCCTCACCCTTTCTTATAGTTTCCATGTAATATGCTGAACTTACATTACCCTCACTGTCAAAATATTCCTTTAAAGCCTCAACTACATTTTCAGGCGGATTTTTAACAGGCTTAAGTCCCATATTCCCTTCCGTCTGCACTCTTTCAGGCTTAATTATAACATTGGGATTAGATGCCCTTTCTATATTCTGCATAAGGCTGTTCTGAATAGCAATGTTGCATCCACACGGATCAATAACAAATCCATCGTAACCCTTTGTATTCATTACCATATTTTTTACATCGTCATAGCTTCGTATGAGATACATTTTATTAGGATTTTTGTTCCACTTATCTAATTCTTCACCACTTGTAAACACAACAAGATACACAAGCCCCTTGCTTGTTTTCATTGAAAAATAATTTACTGTGGCATCTGCTGAAACTTTATTGTCAACAGGTTCAGGAACAATAACAACAGGCAGAACAAATTTAGCTCCTATAAGTTTATTAAGAAACCAGAGTCTTTTTTCCTGGGTAACGTTTTCTCTAAGCCTGGAAGCTGCATCTATAAGTCCGGTGTTATCAATGGGAATATTCATACACTATAGCCTCCAATTACTCCTTAGGCAGCATTTCCTCTTTAGGAATAGCAATATTTTCGCCCTTATCATCAATTATAAATCCATCAAGTCCGCTGTTTTCTTTTGTAACAATTTCTCTTATTGATACAAAATTCTGCAACATAGTCATAATATCGTCTCTACCGCCATAAGTTTTTCTGAGTTCATCAAGGCTTGTATAAACACTTAAATATTTTTTACCGTCTGACGGTATCAAAACACACAGTTTTCCTGTCTTTTTCTCTCCGCTTTCATTTTTATCCACTGAAACAGGCACATAAAATATAGAGTCTATTACAGCCTTGTAAAATTCCTCCTGAAATATTACTGTTCTTACAGCCTTAAACTGTTTCATTGCTTCAACAAGTTTAGTATTATCCGGTGTCTTATTCATTTTCTTACCTCTCAAATTATATTTTATATTTTTAATTTCTGTATTTATCTTCCCAAAACTTCGTCGATTATATCCTTAACCGTTGAAATTTTATCAATCTTATAAACATTTTCACCGCAGAAAACAAGGGCGTTGTCAATATCCCCGTTAGCTCCGTTAAAAAGTGCCAGAGAAATACAATAAGGAATTGTTTTCGGGTCACAGTGAACAAGACATTTAAAGCATCTTGTAACTTTGCAGCCTTCAGGAACAATATTTTTTATAAAGTTATTATTAAGTGCTCTTCCTGGCATACCCACTGGACTTTTAACAATTTTAACATCTTCAAGCTTTGCATTTACATAAGCTTCTTTAAACTCAATATCAGCATCACACTCTTCTGTAGCAACAAACCTTGTAGCCATCTGCACCCCGTCAAGTCCAAGCTCATCAATATAGTGCTTAACATCTTCTTTGCTGTAAACACCGCCGCCGAACACAACAGGAATAGTTTTGTCATACTTTTCTTCAAATGACTTTTTCATTTCGACTATTTTAATAATCTCATCGTCAAAATTATCAATATTTAAAACTTCCTCAGCCTTAAATCCCAGATGTCCCCCTGCCTTCGGACCTTCAATCACCAGAAGATCAGGCAGTCTGTTATATTTTTTAACCCAGCGTGAAAATATAACCTTACATGCCTTTGCAGAAGAAACAATAGGTGCAAGCTTAATATCAGAACCTTCGGCAAACTTAGGCAAATCCATAGGCAGTCCTGCCCCTGATACTATAATGTCAGCACCGTTTTCAATACAGCACTTAACAAAGTCCTCATAATGAGTAACGGCAACCATTATATTTACACCTATTATACCGCCATTTGACTGTTCTTTTGCAAGCTTTATTTCTCTTGCCAAAGCTCTCATATTTGCCTCAAATGTGTTGGTGTAAAAATCAGGCTCTCGAAAACCGGGCTGCGCTGCAGATATTACACCAATACCGCCTTCCCTTGCTACAGCGGCAGCAAGTTTATGAAAGCTGATACCGACACCCATTCCTCCCTGTACGATAGGAATTTTTGCAACCAAATCTCCAATTACTAAATTTTTCATTAAAATTACCTCTTCTATATATTTCATAAACATACAGCTTATGTATAAAAAAATCCTTAATTAAAACACAAAAAAGCTTTATTCCTTATGATTATACCATTTTAAAATGATTTTGTCTATAACTTTTGACAGAATTAAAATAATGTTGTATACTAAAAAAAACAAAAAAGGGAGTGAAATATGAATAACAGAAAATTTTTTTCAAAAAATGATTTAATAATTATAATTGCCATACTGATTTTGTCTATTCTGCTGTTTGTGCTTTTTACATTTACCACAGCAGGGCAAAGTGAATATGTACAGATTATATATGACGGCAATGTTATTGACACACTGCCTCTTGACAGTGATACAGAATATTCACCTGATACAAATAATAATATTATAATAGAAATAAAAGACGGAAAGGTTCGTTTTAAGTCCTCTGACTGTCCTGATAAAGTTTGTGTAAACACAGGCTGGCTTTCATCACCGGGGCAGACGGCAGTATGTCTGCCAAATAAAATTTCAATTGTAATCAAACCCACATCAGGGGATAAAAACTCTGTAGACACTCAGATATAATAGTATCAAAAGGAGAACTCTATGAAACAATTTTCAAAAGCAAAGTATATATCCTATATGGCAATGCTCCTTACTCTCATAGTTGTATTGTCAATATTTGAGTCAATGCTGCCTCCTTTTCCCATGCTTCCTCCGGGAGTAAAAATCGGACTTGCAAATATAGTCACTATGTACACCATCTTCTTTATCGGCAAAAAAGAAGCCTTTATATTAAACATTGCAAAAGGCGTCTTTGTTCTCATTACAAGAGGATTTACAGCAGGTATTTTAAGTCTGTGCGGAGGTATACTCTCAATATGTGTTATAATTGTGCTCACATTTATATTTAAGAAGAAAATCTCATATATGATTTTAAGCATAGCCGGTGCAATTTCACATAACATAGGACAGCTTATTGCCATAATTATTATTATGAACAATAAATACACTGCTTATTATTTGCCTGTACTTTTAATAGCAGGCATAATTATGGGCAGTATAACGGGAATACTTTTAAAAACACTGCTTCCTGTTTTATCATACCCATTAAAGGAGAGAAACAAATGAAAAAAATAATTTTTGTCATTTTTATTGTTATGATGCTTGCAGGCTGCGGAAAGCAGGAGTACACAACATCATATCTTGATGTTTTTGATACTTTCAGCACTCTGACCATGTACACTGCCTCCCGTGATGAATTTGACAGCATAAGCGATGAACTTCACACTGAACTTGTTAAACTCAACAAACTCTTTGACATATACAACGATTACGAGGGAATAAACAACATTAAAACAATAAATGACAATGCAGGCATAGCTCCCGTAACTGTTGACAATGAAATAATAGACCTTATTAAGGCAGGTATAGACGCCTATGATAAAACAGACGGAACAGTAAACATAGCCATGGGTTCAGTTCTTAAAATATGGCACAACTACAGAGAAAATGCTCTTGACAATAATATTTATGCAGTACCTGCTTCAGAAGAACTTGAAGAGGCAGCAAAGCATACAGACATAAATTCTATAATAATAGACGAAGATAATTCCACAGTATTTATAACTGATGAAAACACTTCACTTGATGTCGGAGCAATTGCAAAGGGCTATACAGCAGATTACGCTGCCGAATTTTTACGGGAAAAAAATATAAGCTCTGCTCTCCTCAATTTAGGGGGGAATGTTATTTGTCTTAATGACAGTACAAAAGAAAGCTGGACAATAGGTGTTACCTCACCTGAAAATCCACAGGAATATATTGATAAAATAACCATAAAAAACAAATCCGCCGTATCAAGCGGAAATTATCAGCGTTACTATGAATACAACGGCAAACGCTACCATCACATTATAGACAGTAAAACCCTTTATCCTGCTGAAAATAACAGCGGAGTAACCATTATTTCAGACAGTTCTCTTGAGGGTGACATATTTTCAACTGCACTTTTTATACTGCCCTATGAAGATGGCAAAAAACTGGCAGAAGAAAACGGCTTTGAAGCCTTATGGGTAACTACAGAAGGAAATGTCTATAAAACCGAAAATTTTGATAACAACTAAAACCGAATATTTTATATCTGAATTTGCCTGCATCTGAAACTGTACAGGGCAGGCAAATAACTTTATTATCCCCTTTAAATCAATATAAAAAGGAGCTGTTCCAAGCATAAATACCGGTTCACTTGAAACAGCTCAAAACAGGTCCACCAAACCCGTTATATTATACAAGAGGTTGAAGCTCATTTTGTTTTACCGTACAAAGCACCAATACGGTTACAACATGTACATATAAATAAAAGCACAGAGGAAGGAGTCTTTATTTAGAAAAATCCAATGTTGTAAAATTAAGTAAAAAAGGGGTACAGTCCAACAAAGACACCAATCGGACTGAAAAAACTTAAAAACAAAATGAGGCGTCGAAGCCAACGCTTCAACGCCCTTGTATAAACAACATTATACTACATTAAATATATTTTGTCAATACATTTTTTAATTTATTAAGCCATCTTATTTACAAGCTTAGCAAGTCTTGACTTCTTTCTTGATGCATTATTCTTATGAAGAACACCCTTAGTGCAAGCCATATCTATAGCCTTAGTTGCAGCCTTTAAAGCCTCTGCTGCAGCAGCCTTGTCACCTGCATTAACAGCAGCAACAACCTTCTTCATTGCAGTCTTTGTTGCAGATGAAACCATCTTGTTTCTTAAAGTTTTCTTATTTGTAACTAAAATTCTCTTCTTAGCTGACTTAATATTTGCCATTAAAATTTCCTCCTAAAAATACAACAACCAATCTTAATTTTCATAATTCTATACAGTGCAATTTAAGTTTAGAGGGGTTTTACAAAATGCAGAACGACTGCATCATCAAATCACACTAGAATAGTATAAACCATTTTTTATTCTTTGTCAATGAATATTTTATATTTTTTTATTAAAACTATTAATAAAAACAAAACACAGGAGATGGTAAAATGAAATTTTCCCCTTACACAGATCTTGCCCTTGAAACGGCAGAAAACATATGCAGATCTGCCTCTGCCCCGGGTGTGGAAATGAGAACAGAAGACTGTAGTCTTGAAGATACATTTGTAACCATTGTAAACATAACAAATGATGAGGGTGTAAAAGCTATGGGTAAGCCTGTAGGCACCTATGTAACCATTGAAAGCAGTTTTATTAAGGAAAATGATATATCTGCCCATGAAGAAATTATTTCTGTCCTGAGCAGTCATATTAAAGAGCTCTGCCCCCATGACACAAAAACAATACTTGTAATAGGTCTTGGAAATTATCAGGTAACTCCTGACTCCCTTGGACCCAAAGTTGTAGATAAAATACTGGTCACAAGACACATTAAAGACACAGTTCCCAGTGACATTAATAACTCTGTTTCCTCAGTTGCAGCCCTTGCCCCCGGAGTTATGGGAATGACAGGCATTGAAACCGTTGAAGTTGTAAAAGGAGTTTCTGACCATGTTAAGCCGGACCTTGTCATTGCCATAGATGCCCTTGCAGCAAGAAAGGTATCAAGAGTAAATTCCACAATACAGCTTTCCGACACAGGGGTTGCCCCAGGTGCAGGTGTAGGCAACAAAAGGAAAACAATAGATAAAGAAAATCTTGGAGTGCCCGTCATTGCCATAGGTGTACCTACAGTAGTCGATGCCGCCACAATGGCAAATGACACAATAGAAAGAGTTATAGAGGCTCTCTTAAAGGAAAGCGAAAAGGGAAGCAATTTTTACAATATGCTTATGGATACTTCAGAAGAAGAAAAATACACTCTTATAAAAGAAGTTCTTGACCCCTATTCAGAAAATATGTTTGTCACACCAAAGGAAGTTGATGCCGTTATCGATAATCTTGTAAACATAATTGCCAACAGCATAAATATCGCCCTCCACCCTGGTATAAATATAGAAGATATAAACAGATATAAGTTTTAAAGTAACAAAGCATGAAAACTTAAAACTGTCATAAATAAAAAAATCTGCCGCTCCTAAAAGCGACAGATTTTTAATTTAACCAAGTGATTTACTAAAAACCCATTATTATAAAATAAGCCAATATCACACAAAATTACTTACAAGTACAAGTAAAATAAATATTACACCTACAACTTTAGTATAAAATTCAAGTCTGCCTTCAAGTGAATTCTTTCTATTCTTATCCCAGTAAGTCTGTCCTGCAGGACCTCCCATACCGCCCATAGCACTTGTAAATCCGGCAGCCTGCTTTTTCTGCATAAGAATTAAAGCAACTAAAGCAAAACATGTAATAGCAATTAATATACAAACAATAATAAATGGTATACTCATAGTCACACCTCCCATATACACCTTAACATATCTTAATTACTATAACACATAATCACATATTTTTCAAGAGTTTTTTTAACTTGGTACATTAAATTTGTAACCTACACTCCATATTGTCATTATGCTCCATGGGTCTTTTTTATTAAGTTTTCCCCTTATTCTCTTAATATGCACATCAACTGTTCTTGTATCTCCAACAAATTCATAACCCCATATCTTATCAAGGAGTTTTTCTCTTGTAAACACTTGATTAGGATGCTGTGCAAGAAAACTTAAAAGTTCAAATTCCTTTGGCGGAAATGATATATCCTCCCCATGATAATTAACTAGATAAGTTCCCTGATTAATAACCATATTGGGATATACAATTTTCTTTACTTCATTTTCTCTTTTTGTATCATATCTTCTAAGTACAGCTTTAACCCTTGCCACAAGCTCCTTTGAATCAAAAGGCTTGACCATATAATCATCTGCTCCCATTTCAAGTCCGAGAACTTTGTCAAAGGTTTCTCCCTTTGCTGTAAGCATAATAATAGGAGTATTGTTCAGCTGACGTATCTGTCTGCACACCTGATACCCATCAATTTCCGGAAGCATAATATCAAGAAGCACAATATGAGGTTCAAACTTTTTAAAAGCTTCCATAGCATCACTGCCGTTATGAACTTCATAAGTTTCATATCCTTCTTTTTCCATATATAAAGCAACCAGCTCTGCAATATGTGCATCATCATCAACAATAAGCACCCTCAGCTTAGAGTTATTATTATCCATATCCTTTTCTCCTTTTTACTTCAATTCCACAACTGTGACGCCTGCTTCACCCTCGCCATACTGTCCTAGGCGGTAACTCTTCACTCTCGGATTTCCTCTTAAGTATTCATGTACAGCTTTTCTCAATGCACCGGTTCCCTTTCCGTGTATAATTGTAACAGGTGATATTCCTGCCAGATAGGCATCATCTATATACTTATCAAGTTTATCAATGGCTTCAAGGGCAAGCATACCTCTCAGATCAACCTCTGATGAAATATTGCTTCTCTTTTTTCTTGCAATATTTGTAGCAAATTTTTTAGGTGTATAGGTAATAGGTTCTTCACTTGTATCCAGGGATAAATCCTTTATATTAACAGTAATTGTCATTATTCCTGCCTTTATTACCACATCTCCGTTTTTATTTGGGGGCACTGACACAATACCGCTCTGATTAAGAGAATGTATTTTCACCCTGTCACCTTTAACAAGCTTTTCAGGTACTTTATAATTTCTTTCAGATTTAAGACGGCTTTCTGCCTTACTCATTTTATCCTTAAGCTTTACTCTCTGTTCTTCAAGCTCTTTTATGTTTATGCCGTCTTTCTGAAGTTTTCGCATTTCTTTAATAATAGCATCGGCTTCGTCCTTTGCATCGCTTATTATAGCCCTCGCCTTTTCATTGGCTTCCCTTATTATTTTTTCCCTCTGTGAGTCTAATTTATTTCTCTGTTTCTGAGCCTCAGCCTTAAGTCTTTGAGCTTCCTTTCTGTATTCCTCAGCCTTTTCCTGTTCTATAATAAGAGATTTCCTGCTTATTTCAAGATCAGTTATTACATCTTCAAATCTCAGATCCTCATGACTTAATACATCTTTAGCCTCATTTATAATATACTCCGGCAGTCCAAGCCTTTGAGATATAGCAAAGGCATTACTCTTTCCCGGCACACCTATCAGAAGCTTATAGGTAGGTCTTAATGTTTCCACGTCAAACTCACAGGAGGCATTTTCAACTCCCTCTGTTGAGAGAGCAAATACCTTAAGTTCACTGTAGTGCGTTGTAACAGCCGTTCTTACTCCCAGTGCATGAAGATACTTTATAATGGCAATAGCAAGAGCTGCACCTTCTGTAGGATCGGTTCCCGCACCAAGTTCATCTAAAAGCACAAGAGAATCAGGAGTAACACTGTCAAGTATTTTAACAATATTAGTCATATGCGATGAAAATGTACTTAAACTCTGTTCAATACTCTGTTCATCACCTATATCAGCAAATACATTGTCAAAAACAGCAAGCTCCGAATTATCAAAAGCAGATATATGAAGTCCTGCCTGCCCCATAAGTGTAAACAAACCAATGGTTTTAAGACTTACAGTTTTTCCCCCTGTATTTGGACCCGTTATAAGAAGTGTGTTAAACTTTTTACCTAAATATATATCAGTAGGCACAACAGTTTTCGGATCCAGCAGAGGATGTCTTGCCTTTTTTATATTGATATATCCCTTTGTATTAAACTTTGGCTCAACACCTTTCATTTTTATTGAAAGCTCAGCCTTTGCAAAAACAAAATCTATATGTGCAAGAATATCTGCATTTGAAAGTATTACATCTGAATTTTCTGCCACCTTTGAAGATAACAATGCCAGTATTCTTTCAATTTCCGCCTTTTCATTATTATGAAGTTCTTTTATTTTATTATTGAGCTGAACAACGCTTATAGGCTCAATAAACACTGTTGCTCCCGTTGATGACTGGTCGTGTATAAGTCCCGCAAAAGCATTTTTATACTCCTGCTTTATAGGAACACAATACCTTTCATTTCTTATTGTTATTACAGCCTCCTGAAGCATATTCTTATATACGTTTGAATGAATAATGGAATTCAACTGTTCCTTTATTCTGTCATTTGCTGTTTTTATATTGCGTCTTATTTCTCTAAGGGTTCTGGACGCATCATCTGCAATTTCATTAGGTGAAGGTATACATCTTTCAATTTCCCTTTCAAGATCGTTTACAGGCACAATTGAATTAAACTGAGGTTCCAGAATCGGGAAGTTGTCATTCTTGCTTTCACTTTTAGCATAATCCTTAGCTCTTCTTGAAACTCTAAGAAAATCACCTATCTTTATAAGCTCTTCAATATTAAGAACACCGCTTACATTTACTCTTTTAATATATTCCTCAACTGCTCTTAATCCGCCTAAACCCAGTGAACCTTTTTTTAGTATCATTGACACAGCTTCTGACGTTTCTTTCTGATTAAGTGTAATTATATCAATATCAGTACTTGGCTTCAGCTCATCTATAATTGCCTTTCCCATATCAGAAGCTGCATATTGTCTTAGCATATCTATTATTTTGTTAAACTCCAAAACTCTCAGAGTCTTACTGTCCATACTCAATACTCCTTCATTAAAGCTATGCTTTTATAGCCTTCTCCTCTTTTAAATTTATCTGTATATTTTTATTATTATAATTTACCTGCTGTCAATACACTAAAGAAATTTTATTCTGTATTATATCTTTTTATTATTAAATATCATTAACTTATCCTATGGCAAATAGTGAACAATCTCCCATTTTCTACATTATAACATAATTTTGTTAAAAAAAGCAATAATCTATTATTAATATAAACTACATTTACTCTTTCGTAAAAAAATTTTAATATTATTACCATATTTTGTAAAATAAAATATTTTTCTTATATTTATAAACTTGATTTTACTTTATAATATTTATTGGAAATACCATTAACATTTCTTTAATGGCTTATTGCTTTGAATGATCTATTACTTTTCACTTATGCAGCCAAGAGGTGGCAGCTCGGCAGAGCTGTCGGAGGATTTTTATAAACCGCACCAAT
>CAZGIC010000082.1:0-10570 GCA_964526435.1 uncultured Lachnospiraceae bacterium
ATTACTCAGTAAATTCACCGAATTTTCTGAATTTTTTATATCTTTCATCAAGAAGAGTATCAATATCCTCAGCCATAAGCTCCTTAAGCTCAGCATCAAGTTTAGACTTCAAAAGGTTTGCAGTAAATCCGAAGTCATTCTGGCAACCGCCGTCAACTTCCTTAATAACCTTATCAACTGCATTAAGTTCAAGAAGATCCTCAGCAGTTATTTTCATAACGTCAGCTGCCTCTTTGGATCTCTTTGGATCTTTCCACAAAATACTTGCAAATCCCTCAGGAGAAAGAACAGCATAAATTGAGTTTTCAAGCATCCACACTCTGTCCGTTACAGCAAGGGCAAGGGCACCGCCGCTGCCGCCTTCACCTATAAACACAGAAATTGTAGGCACTTTCAGCACAGACATTTCCATAAGGTTTCTGGCAATAGCTTCACCCTGACCTCTTTCTTCGGCTCCCACTCCGGGATAAGCACCGCTTGTGTTAATAAATGTAATAACAGGTCTGTTGAACTTCTCAGCCTGTTTCATAAGCCTTAAAGCCTTTCTGTATCCTTCAGGGTGAGGCTGACCAAAATTTCTTGCAATATTTTCTTCCATTGTCTTGCCCTTCTGAATACCTATAACAGTTACAGGTATATCATTAAAAAGTGCAATACCTCCCACAACAGCCTCATCATCTCTGAAATTTCTGTCACCATGGAGTTCAACAAAATCATCAAAAATATGATTTATATAATCAAGAGCAGTAGGTCTTGATACCTTTCTGGCAATTTTCACATTATCATAAGCCGGCATTACATTTCACCTGCTTTCTTAATATTATGAAGCTTCAGTATTCTGCTTAAAACTTCAGGGAGCATTTCCCTTTCAACAATGGCATCTATAAATCCATGTTCAAGCAAAAATTCAGCAGTCTGGAATTCATCAGGAAGCTTCTGCTTAATAGTTCCTTCAATAACACGTCTGCCTGCAAATCCGATAGCAGCCTTTGGCTCTGACAATATAATATCTCCCAGCATAGCATAGCTTGCAGTAACACCGCCATATGTAGGGTCAGTAAGGACCGTAACATAAAGGAGTCCTGCCTGGGAATGTTTAGCAACAGCAGCACTTACCTTAGCCATCTGCATAAGAGAAATAATACCCTCCTGCATTCTGGCACCACCGGAGCATGTAAACACAATAACAGCCATTTTGTTTTCTGTAGCATATTCAAACACTCTTGTAAGCTTTTCACCTACAACAGAGCCAAGAGAAGCCATCATAAAACCGCTGTCCATTACAGCAATAACACAAGGTCTGCCCTCTATTGTACACTTGCCTGTTTTTATAGCGTCCTTTAACCCTGTCTTTTCCTGAGCACCCTTTACTTTTGCAGTATAACCGGGAAAATTAAGAGGATTTTCTGACTCCATATTAATGTCAAACTCTTCAAAGCTGTCTTTGTCCGCAATAGCTCTTACTCTGTCTCTTGCGTTCATTCTGAAAAGCTTTGCACACTTTGGACATATTTTAAGATGTCCCAAAGCTCTTTTTTCAATTATACTTCCACAGCCTGGGCACTTAATATGACCTTCAGGAATTTCTTCCTTCTTTTCAGGAGTTTTTTCAGCTGCTTTTTCAGGTTTTTTTTCATTCTTTTCTTTTTTAGGCATTGTTTCCTTTATAGCTTCAACCTTATTTTTAAGGTCGTCAACACTGATTTTATCAATGCCTGCCTTAATATTATCAAATAATTTCATTATTCAGCACCTCATCAGCCAATCATAAATGTAAGCTCGCCTTCGGCAACCTTTTTGCCGTCAACATAGGCAATACCCTTGCCAATGCCTGCATTACGCTTAATCTTGATCATTTCAACCTCAAGGCGTAATGTATCGCCGGGAACAACTTTTCCTCTGAACTTTGCCTTGTCTATACCTCCGAAAAAGGCAATTTTCCCTTTAAACTCATCCATTGAAAGCATAGCAACAGCACCTGTCTGTGCAAGAGCCTCAATAATAAGAACACCTGGCATTACAGGCTCCTGAGGGAAATGACCCTGAAAGAAAGGCTCATTCATAGTCACATTTTTAAGAGCAACGCATTTTTTGCCTTCCTCCATTTCAAGTACTCTGTCTATAAGCAGGAAAGGGTATCTGTGAGGAAGTATTTTCTGTATTTCCTTTATATCAAGCATTTATTATTCCTCCCACTTCTTTAAACAAAGAACACCATTGTGTCCGCCAAAGCCTAAAGTATTGCTTAAAGCATATTTAACATCTCTCTCTACAGCTTCATTTACAGTATAATTAAGGTCACATTCTTCATCAGGCACCTTATATCCTATTGTAGGAGGTATTACTCCGTTTTTAAGAGCAAGTACAGAGGCTATTGCCTCAACGGCACCTGTAGCACCCAGGAGATGACCTGTCATAGATTTTGTAGAGCTTATGTTAATATTATAGGCATGGTCACCGAAAGCTTCCTTAATAGCAATAGTTTCAGATGAATCATTAGCTGAAGTTGATGTTCCGTGAGCATTAATATATCCGATTTCTGTTTTGTCAATTCCTGCTTCTTCAATAGCTGCCTTCATAGCTCTTGCAGCCCCTTCAGGATTAGGTGCTGTAATATGGTAAGCATCACAAGTTGAACCGTATCCTACGATTTCCGCAAGTATTTCAGCACCTCTTGCCTTTGCAGACTCAAGAGTTTCCATAAATAATATACCTGCACCTTCACCCATTACAAAACCGTTTCTTTCCTTATCAAAAGGAATTGATGCCCTGTCAGGATCCTCACTGGCAGAAAGTGCCTTTAATGCGGCAAATCCGCCTATACCAAGCTTACAAATTGATGCTTCCGCACCTCCGGCAATAATATAATCGCTGTAACCATGCTTTATACTTCTGAAAGCTTCACCTATTGAATGAGAAGAAGAAGCACAGGCAGTTACTACATCAAGACAAGTACCCTTTGCACCAAATCTTATTGCAACATTTCCTGCTGCCATATTTGATATAGCCATAGGTATAAAGAGAGGTGCAATTCTTGACATACCTTTAGTTGCCATTTTAGTTGCCTGCTCCTCAATAGTGCAGAGACCGCCTATACCTGAACCAATGATTACGCCAAGTCTTTCCCTGTCAATTTTATCAAGATCAATTCCTGACATTTCAACAGCTTCATCAGCCGCCGCCATAGCATATATACTGAACAAATCGTTTCTCTTAACTTCTTTTTTATCTACAACTGATGCAGGATCAAAGCCCTTAACTTCACCTGCACACTTTACTTTGCTTTCTGCTGTATCAAAACGTGTAATTAAATTAATACCATTTTTGCCATTTTTCAAGCCGTCCCAGAACTCAGCAATATTGTTTCCTATAGGTGTAACTGCACCCATACCTGTAATAACTACTCTGCGTTCCATTGTAAATCCTCCTTAATATTATCTTCCGATTACCATTCCGCCGTCAACTGTAATAACCTGACCTGTAATATATTCTGACTTAGCAAGGAAAAGAGCAGTTTCAGCTATTTCCTCAGGCTGACCAAATCTCTTTAACGGAATGTTTGCAAGAATTTGTTCCTTAGTCTTTTCTGAAAGAACTTCTGTCATGTCTGTTGCTATCATGCCGGGAGCTATTGCATTGCAAGTAATGTTTCTTGATGCAAGCTCTTTTGCAGCACTATATGTCATACCAAGAACACCGGCCTTGCTTGCCGCATAGTTTACCTGACCGATATTTCCTGCAAGACCTATAACGCTTGACATATTTATAATAGCGCCCTTTCTCTGCTTCATCATGATCTTGGTTACAGCCTTCATCATATTAAAACAGCCTTTAAGGTTTGTATTTATAACGGCGTCAAAATCATCTTCACTCATTCTCATAAGAAGAGTATCCCTTGTAATGCCCGCATTGTTTATAAGCACGTCAACACCGCCAAACTCAGCAACAGCAGCATCAATAAGCTTCTGTGCATCATCAGTCTTGCTTACATCGGCCTGAACAGTAAGGCACTTAACACCCATAGCCTCAATTTCATTTTTTACGGCTTCTGGAGATGTACTTCTGTAATTTAAAACAATATTTGCCCCTTCCTTGGCGAATCTCAGAGCAATAGCCTTTCCTATACCCTTTGCTCCGCCCGTAACTACAACAGTTTTATCTTTCATTATAAGCCTAAACCTCCTAAAGTCTTGTCAAGAGTTTTCAAGTCCTCAACATTATATATGGAAACATCAGCTCCAACTTCCTTAGCAGCCTTTTTAACAAAGCTTGAAAGAGTCTTTCCCGGTCCCATTTCAACAAAGGTATCCACACCAAGCTCAATCATATATTTAACTGACTGTTCCCACTTAACAGGGTTCATAACCTGTTTTGTAAGTATATCCTTAACCTGATTTTTATCTTCTACAATCTGAGCTGTAAGATTTGTTATAACAGGTATTTTCATATCACTTAATTCAATTTTGTTTAATTCTTCGCATAATTTTTCTGAAGCAGGCTTTAAAAGAGATGTATGGAAAGGACCGCTTACATTTAACATAACGGCTCTTTTTGCACCCTTTTCAACAACAAGCTCCCCTGCCTTTTCCACAGCAGCCTTGTCCCCTGCAATAACGATCTGTCCCGGAGCATTGTAATTTGCTATCATACATACCCCCAATTCAGAAACTTCATCACAGGCTTCCTGAATTTTATCTGCACCAAGGTTTAAAACGGCACACATTGCACCCTCACCCTTAGGCACAGCTTCTGTCATAAACTTACCTCTTTTTCTCACAAGCTTAACTGCGTCTTCAAAGCTCATTGTACCGCTTGCCGCATGGGCAGAATACTCACCTAAGCTTAAGCCTGCCACATAGTCAGCCTTAAGACCTTTTTCCTCCATAAGTCTGCACACACCATAGCTCATTGTAAGAAGTGCAGGCTGAGTATACTCTGTTTCGTTAAGTCTTTCATCTTCACCAAAGCACATATCAGTAACTTTAAAGTCAAGTACAGAATCAGCCTTGTCAAATACTTCCTTAACACAATCAAAATTGTCATAAAGCTCCTTGCCCATACCGGCATACTGAGCTCCCTGACCGCTGAAAATAAAAGCTGTTTTCATATATTTCTCCTTTGTATGATTATTTTACAAGCTCCTCAAACTGGGCCATAATTTCTTCTATTATTTCTTTACATGACTGTTCTTTGTTTACCATACCTGCAATCTGACCGCTCATTACAGAACCGTTGTCAACATCACCAAGCTTAACAGACTTCTGCAAAGCACCTGTACCAAGCTGGTCAAATCTTGCCATATCAGGCTCATCTTTGCCAATTTCCTCTTTTTCAGCCTTTAAGAAAGCATTTGAGAGCTTGTTTTTAATTACTCTTACAGGATGACCTGTAATGTTGCCTGTAATAACAGTAGCAATATCATTAGCCTTTAATATCTTAGCCTTGTAATTTTCATGAACAGTACATTCTGTTGCAACAAGGAAACGGGTACCGATCTGAACACCTTCAGCACCAAGCATAAAGCCTGCCGCCATACCTCTGCCGTCAGCAATACCTCCTGCAGCAAGTACAGGAATTGTTACAGCGTCAACAACCTGAGGAACAAGAGCCATAGTAGTAAGCTTACCAATATGTCCGCCTGATTCCATACCTTCAGCAATAACAGCACTTGCACCAATTTTTTCCATTTTCTTAGCCTGAGCAACAGAAGGAACAACAGGAATAAGGCAAATATCATTTTCCTTAAACTTATCCATAAATTTTGAAGGATTTCCTGCACCTGTTGTAACAACCTTTATACCTTCTTCGCACACAAGGTCAACAATTTCATCAACATAAGGTGACAGAAGCATAATATTTACACCAAAAGGTTTGTCAGTAAGCTCCTTACATTTTCTTATTTCCTCTCTTACAACATCAGCAGGGGCATTGCCTGCGGCAATTATACCAAGACCTCCCGCATTTGAAACAGCGGAAGCAAGGCTTGCGTCAGCAATCCACGCCATAGCTCCCTGAAAAATTGGATATTCGATACCTAACATATCACAGATTCTGGTTTTCATTTAATTCACCTTTATTACCTTTCTTGCTTTATTATTCTACCATTCAATCAGCATACTGCCCCATGTAAGTCCCGCACCGAAACCTGTAACAATAATTTTGTCACCTTTTTCGAGAAGACCCTTTTTAGCCATTTCCCCAAGTGCTATGGGAATTGATGCTGCTGATGTGTTTGCATATTCATCTATATTTAAATAAAATTTATCAATAGGTACATTAAGCTTTCTTGCAACAATATCAATTATTCTTGAATTTGCCTGATGCGGAACTATGTATTTCACATCGTCCATACTTATACCGCTTTTATTTATTATCTCTTTCACACTATTAGGCACAGACTTAGTTGCAAAATTAAATATTGCCCTTCCGTCCATTACAAGATATGGATTATTTTCATTTTCAGGATGGTAAAGCATATTTTCAGGTTTTCTTTCATTGCCCGTCATCTTAAGTCCGTCCTCGCCTTTGGAATGCATATCCTCTGCCAGAATACCGCCCTTTTCCACAGGCTCAACTATAACTCCCCCGGCACCGTCACCGAAAAGCACACAAGTGGATCTGTCTTTCCAGTCCACAATTTTTGATAAGGTTTCAGCACCTAAAACAACAGCCTTATTACATCTGCCTGATTTTATAAACTTGTCCGCTATGCTCAGTGCATAAACAAAGCCGCTGCATGCGGCGCTTATATCAAAGGCAAAAGCATTCACAGCACCAATAGCACCCTGGACAAGACAAGCTGTACTTGGAGTTGCATAATCAGGGGAAATTGTGGCAACAATAATAAGGTCAATTTCCTCCGGTGATACTCCTGATTTTTCAAGAAGTCTTTTTGCCACCTCAATACAAAGCTGAGAAGTATCCTCACCTGTTGACAAGTGTCTTTGCTTTATTCCCGTACGGGAATATATCCATTCATCACTTGTATCCACAATTTTGCTCAAATCGTCATTAGTAACGATTTTTTCAGGTGCATAGCAATCCACTGCCCTAATACCTGTATTCAACATAATTTTCTCCTTTTTACATTAATTTAAAGCACTGCCTTTTTTAAGGAACTGATTAAGGCATGAAAGAGCTTCAATAAACATATCCGCCTCATAATCCGATAAGTTTACAATAAGGGATTTCACCATATCAAAATGAAATTTCTGATGTACTCTGAAAAGTCCCCTGCCCTTTTCCGTAAGGCTAAGCATAAACACACGTCTGTCCGTTTCACTTTTTACCTTGCTGACATATCCCTTTTTAACCAGATGGTTAATGGACACAGTTAAAGTTCCCATAGTTATATCAAGCTTTTCAGCAACGGCAGACATAGTTTTAGGCAGACAAATGCCTATTGCATCTACAGTATGAGTTTCATTTACTGAAACATCTGTATAGCCGCCTGCTCTTATTGCCTGCTGCTCACTTCTTGACATATCATTAAAGGCACCGCTTATAAGCCGGTTTAATTTAACCATTGTACGTTCCATAAGTCAATGCCTCCTTAAATTTTCATGTGGCAGATCTGCACACACAGACCGCCTAATATAGTTTGATAATCAAAGTATATACTATTTGGGATAAAAAGTCAAGTAAATACGGTTTGCAAGAAATGCCTGCTCAGCACTTTTGCTTGAGAATTAAGTTTATTGACAGTCTGATTAAACACATATTATTTTTCATTTCCCAGAATTTCAATACATTTTTCATAAAACTCAGGAAACTTCTTTTTTATACTGCACGGTCTGAAACTTTCATTTACAAAGCAATGATTACTGCTGCCGATAACCCTTGTTTCTCCCGTTTCCACATCATATATTTCATATCCGAAATCAAGCTTTACGGCAGATATTTTATTTACCCTTGTTTTAATACCCACTGTATCTCCGTATGCCGCACCGGATTTATACTTTACATTTATTCCAACAACAGGTATCATAATACCCTTGTCCTCCATCTCCTTGTACAAAAAGCCCATTTCTTTCATATAAAAAATTCTTGCCTCTTCAAACCATTTTATATAGTTTGAATGATGAACAATACCCATTTTATCTGTTTCATAATACTGAACACTTCTAATATAATCTTTCATATTATCATCTCCGTTAATTATAATTGCCCCATGCTGACTTTCCGACACACCTGTTGTATTTATTATACCATAATTTTCACTTACAGGCAAACCATTAATTACATACATCTTTCCAAAATAATAAATTTTATTTACAATTTCATACTTCTATTGACAATATTTAAAACAAAGTTTAGAATAAAAAGGATAGTTTATTTTTCAATAAAAGTTTATTTTTATCTGAACAGGGAGCGTTTTTATGATGAAAAAACACAGGAATAAAACTTCAGCAGCAATACCCGTTGCTTTCTGTTGTCTTTTAATGCTGACAGCTATAATAACACTTTTTATGATGCCTTTTTTCAGCATAACAGAGATTCGTATTACAGGCAATGAATCTGTCACTGAAGACCAGATAAGAAGCTATCTAACATTCAGTGAAGGAGATAATATATTTCTTTTTAACAAATCCAAATGCAAAAAAGCAGTACTTGAAAATCATTACATAGAAAGTGTAAACATAAACAGAATACTTCCCGCAACAGTGGAAGTCACAGTAACAGAATACAAACTCAGAGGATATGTGCCTTATTCAGGAAGCTATCTTTTCATAGACGGCGAAGGAAGAGTTCTCGATGTGCAAAAGGAAATCACAAAATCCCTTCCCGTTGTTGAAGGTCTTAAATTCAGCAATGTAACAGTCGGCGAAATACTCCAGGTAGATAATCCTTCCACCTTTGAAACCATGGTTCACTTATCAAAACTTTTTGAAAAGTATGAACTTTTGTCAGACGTTATAAGAGTGGATCTTACAGATGTTACGGATATTCACCTTTACACAGGAAATGTAGACATAAGCTTCGGCAGTTTTGACGATGCCAACAAAAAACTGTTAATGCTTATAGAAGTTCTTAAAACCTTTGACACAAGTGTGCCGGGCACAATTAATCTTACAGCAGATAAAGCAACTTATAAATATATGCTTTAGATTCAAAAATAAATTTTACAGCAAAACAGAGCAAAATTTTATAAAAAACACACAAAGTTAAAAAATATATTATTTTCCTCTTGAAATATACCGCAAAAAAGGTTACAATAATATATTATATTATGAGCTAATGTCGGCTTGTATGTTTTATGATGTAAATATATGGAAAAACAGACTATTCTTTAATATAAACGGTGAGATACATAGGAGGTATATCAATCATGATTGAAGTTCTCAACGAAACCAACGATGTAGCCAAGATAGTGGTTCTTGGTGTGGGCGGAGGCGGCTGCAACGCTGTAAACAGAATGCTTGCAACAAATCCTGAAGCTATCGACTTTATAGCAGTTAATACAGATTCAACAGCCCTCGAAAATTCAGCCGCAAAGAAAAAGATCAAAATAGGAGCAAAGCTTACAAAAGGCTTAGGGGCAGGAGGAAGACCTGAAGTTGGAGAAAAGGCTGCCGAAGAAACAGCAGCAGAAATTTCACAGGCTCTTGAAGGAGTAGACATGGCATTTATTACTGCCGGTATGGGCGGCGGAACAGGTACAGGAGCAGCTCCTGTAGTTGCAAGACTTGCCAGAGAAATGGGTATTCTTACAGTTGCCGTAGTTACAAAGCCTTTTAAATTTGAAGGTCCAAAAAGAATGAAGTATGCCCTTCAGGGTATTGAAAATTTAAAAGAATATGTAGACACTCTTCTTGTTATACCTAATCAGAAATTAATTGAAACAGCAGACAAGTCCACAACAATGAGTGAAGCCTTCAAAATGGCAGACAGTGTTTTAAATCAGGGTGTTACAGGCATTTCAGACCTTATCACAAAACCTGGCGAAATCAATGTTGACTTTGCCGATGTATGTACAGTTATTTCAAATCAGGGACTTGCACACTTTGGCATCGGAGAGGCAGAAGATATTCAGGAAGCAGCAAAAATGGCTATTACATCACCATTGCTTGAAACTTCTATTGACGGTGCAAAGAGTGTTATCGTTAACTTCACAAGCGGTCCTGACCTTAATCTTATTGAAGCTAATGCAGCTGCTGAGCTTATTTCAGAATCTCTTGACCCTGAAGCAGAATTTATATTTGGCACTGTTGTTGATAATACAATGGGTGACAAGGTTAAGGTTACAGTTATAGCAACAGGACTTCTTTCTGAAGACGGTCCAAAGGCACAGCCAACAGCTCCTGAGCAGGAAGCTCCAAAAACAGCACCTGCAAGACCTGTTGCACCTTCATCTTACAGAACAGGTTATCCGTCATCCGCTTACTCATCAGGCTATTCATCAGCAGGTTATTCATCATCTGCCCAGAATACAGACGAAGAAGATGACGATAATTCAAGCGACCTTATTATCCCAACTTTTTTGAGAAGAAGATAAAAGGTTTGTATAACAGTATTTTAAAATTGTTAAGACTTAAATAACATGAGGGTTATTGCTTTATGCAATAGCCCT
>CAZGIC010000083.1:0-2542 GCA_964526435.1 uncultured Lachnospiraceae bacterium
AGAGTACTATCTGAAAATATGTGAAAACTAAAGAACCGCCGTATACCGAACGGTACGTACGGTGGTGTGGGAGGTCGGTAGATAAAATAATTATCCACCTCCTACCCGATTATTAAATGTCAGTATAGCCTGATATTAAGTTAATTGCATTTATTAAGTGTCTTTTCTCCCGAGTCCGCAAGCATCTGGTCACACTGAAGGAGAGTGTAATTTTTATTTATGCAGAAAATTATTATGCTATCCCTCTTTATTCTTGGATAAAGGATATTAAAATTTCCTGCCCTTAAAAGACAGTTGCATTGATCGATATCAAGATGCAAGCCGAAGCAGATCTGCAGGAGGGTGTCCCTTGATGGGTTGCACCTTTTGCCTTCCAGGAGTTTATAAAGATAGGATTCTGAAAGCCCGCTTTCCCTGCTTAATGCGGATACTGATGTTTCTGTCATAACCGAATTAAGATATGTAGAAATGTTATGTATGATCTCATTGCCGCATTCAGCCAGAAATTCATCATAATGTTTTTTCTCTTTTAATATTGTCAAAAGTTCATCGGTGGATTTTTTCTGCATAGTTAATTCCTTTCTATATCATAAATACATTATTTTTTTAAAACATACTTATTTATAATAATACATTGAATTTATAAAATTTTCAATATTAATGAATTGAAATTAGCACTGCCAGTCCACAGATTACAGCGAATTTATCACTATTAGTCCAAAAAGTGACGGTATAGGGTAAAATTTTACAAAAAAATATGCTTTTAGCACTGTCAGTCAAGGACTGGCGTTAAAAAATAATATAATATAATATATTTGAATAAGTTATATATAACATTTATTTTATACTGTAGATCTAAAGTTGATATTTAACCGGATTATATGCAATCCGTATTGATTGGAGGAGTGGTTTATATGGAAATTATTTGTGATATATTATTTGTTTTGGGAGTCGGAGGACTTTTTCGTTCTCTTTCTGCATTTGTGGTTTTGTGTGTTCTGGGGATTTTTAAAGCTGTGACCCATAAGGGACCTGAGAATTTAGGAAAAATTATTCTTTTGGATATTGTATTTATAGTTGTATGTTTTATACTTGCAAGTATATTTGATGATATAGTCACATTTGATGGGAATGATACTGAAACGGTTACGGAAATAACTACTATGGAAAATTTTACGGAAGTTACAACTGCTGCAATAAGAACCGAAACAACAACGGTTGAAACAACTGCAGAAGCAACAACGGCGGAGGAGATTGCTGAAACATATAATACTGAACAGCAATCTCCTGCTCAGAATATTGATTATTTAAATATTTACAGAGTTGTTCTTGAAAGCATGAAAGCAAGTTATGGGGAATATACGAGATATGCAATTTATGACATTGATGGTAACGGTGTAAAGGAACTGTTTGTTATGTGTGGATATAGTGAAGCAGATACATATTTAAATGTGTATACAATAAAAAACGGAACAAGTGTTTTAATAGGCAGTTATTTTGCGGGACATTCATCGCTGTATGTTGCCGAGGACGGTAACGGGGTATATTTAGTGTATGCTCATATGGATTATCAGGAAATTGCCAGGCTTACAACAGACGGGAATGTACTTTTTGATGAAGTAATAAGCAAGGAGGATTATGTTGAGGAATATTATGACAGAAGTCCTGAAATACCATGTTATTATGTGGGGGACTATGATGCTTTATCATAAATAGCTTTTAATTTAGTACAATGATCTGAAATAAAGATTGATGCAGAATTAAAATATGGTATGGAGCGAATTGGCTGTATACCATATTTTTCTGTTTACTGCAGAAGTAATAAGTGTTAAAATTAAATAAAGTTTATTATGTTGGAGTGAAATTTTATATTTTGGTACGAGAGAACAAGAATGCTTATGGGTGATGAGGCTGTTGAAAATTTAATGAGGTCTATGGTCATAATATTCGGTGTGGGAGGAGTAGGCTCCTTTACTGCAGAAGCTGTTGCAAGGGCAGGAGTGGGAAGTATTACCCTTGTGGACAATGATAAAGTTGCATTAACAAATATTAACAGACAGATAATTGCCCTTAACAGCACTGAGGGCAGAATGAAAACAGAGGTTATGGCTGAAAGAATAAGGGATATAAACCCTGAATGCAGTGTTAAATGTGTAAATGAATTTATTTTATATGACAATATAAATGATGTTTTAAATGAAAAGTATGATTACTGTGTGGATGCTGTAGATACCGTGACAGCCAAGCTTGCAATAATAATGAGATGCAGGGAGCTTGATATTCCCGTCATAAGTTCAATGGGTACCGGAAACAAGCTTGATCCCACAAAACTTGAAATCACAGATATATATAAGACATCGGTGTGTCCTCTTGCAAAGGGCATGAGAAAGGAGCTTAAGGCAAGAGGTGTCAATAAGCTTAAGGTGTGCTGGAGCAGTGAGGAGCCTAAGACACCTCTTGAAAGCGAGGAAATTACAAATAAGAGAAGAACACCGGGAAGTGTAAGCTTTGTGCCAAGTGTTGCAGGGCTTATAATAGGGGG
>CAZGIC010000083.1:2642-10521 GCA_964526435.1 uncultured Lachnospiraceae bacterium
AGGGGTGAGGAGTCAAAAAGAGACAGGATCAGGAGTTGAAAAGAGTCAGGCGTGAAAGTGATCAGTTTTAATGGTTACATTTCGTCATCGGGATATTAAAGGGCATCAAAATAATGTTTAGGGCAGTTCTTGCTTGAAAAATAGGTACAGTGACTGCATTTAGACTCATCCCTGAACATATATGGAATTTCGGGAAGGGGTTTGAAGTGGGGCAGGTTTTTCGCTTATATACTTTCATAAATAAAATGCTCCTTTATTAATTCTGTTTATATTTTAAGCATAAATTAAAAAATTATTCTGTTTTGAAATAAAATTTAATAAATCAGCCTGTTATGAAAAGTGTGCTGATATAATGACAAAAAATCTCTTAAGGTGGTTTATTATAACCATTATTTAAGAGATTTTTTTATTTATTACATAAAACTGATAAAAATGCAATAAATGATATTATATGGTAAAAATATACAAAAACAGGGATATTTAACACCGGCAGTCAAGGACTACAGAGTGAAAATAATATATTATTAATAATTGAAAAAAATATATTCAAAATTGAAAGGAACTGCATATATGAATTTAAACAAACCTTTAACGGCCAGGATATGGTTTATAATACTTATGACTTTTGTTTTCTTCCCTGTTGCTGTTTACGGGTTATGGAAAAATAAAAGATTTAATATAATAACAAGAATAATTGTTTCATTGGTCATTATTTATTTCGGCTCCAATTTTATGAACAATATTTATGACGAAATGGTTAGTGAAAATAATAATACAGGTGGTTATTCTGAAGCGGTAATGGAAAACAGCGGAGAAATAAAAACAGAGGTATATACGGAGCCTGTAACGGAAGCAACGGTACAAGCTGAAAATTCATCACCGGTACAGTCAGATGCAATGGCAGAAAATCCAAATCTGCAGGAGGATGTAAACACGGGACCGGAAAATGTACAAGGACATATTACAAACCGTAATGTACTTTATAGCTATATAAGTGCAAACAATATAGAACTGGAGAGCTTTTCAAAAGAAAGAAAAACAGAAAAAATGCTTGATGAAGCTTTTGAGAAAATGAGTAATGGTATATATCTGTATAGTTTTGGTATAGGCGTCGAAGAGGCTTTTGCCAATACAAAGAAAACGGGACTCCCTCTCAGAAGTACAGACGGGAACAGTTTCAGGGCAGGAAATGAAGAAAATTTTACTTCCTGTGATTATATTTTTTACGGGGATATTGATGATGAAAGCTTAACGGGGAAAATAAGCGGTGAAGGTGTTATAGCGGGAGTCACATATTTTAACGATATGCCATTTGTATTTATAAGATATGCAGGTGAGCTTAAAGACGGCTATTTTGATGGATACGGGCAGGAGTATTACATACCTGACAGGGAAAGTGAATATGACAGGGCAATTGCAGATATAAATGGTTCGGATTATGAAAATGTTATGGAAAGTGTGCTTTCAGAACTGAATTATATAGTGTATGAGGGGGAATTTGAGAAAGGAAAATATTCCGGAAAAGGAAACGGGTATAAATATGCTTCTGCTGCGGAAAGGTGCATAATGCTTTTTAAAGAAAATAATATTGCTTTTGATCCCATGGCGTTTGGGATGTCTCAGGAGCTGTATGAAAAAATGCTGCCGAATATAGAAAAAAATTTTAATAATGTGACAATATATACAGGAACATTTGCGGATGGAAACAGCGATAAAGTTTCGGTATATCAATATGGACAAAAAGTAAGCTAAAAATATAACAATATAATTGCGAAACAGGAGTAATATCATGTCAGGAATTAACAATACAAATAATTCATTTGTAAATAATATGAGAGCTATAATACAAAATGAAGATTATTGTAAAAGAACTAAAAATCTGGAAGACGGAAAACTGTTAAAGGCTGTTTACGGAGATCTTTTTCCGGATTGCCAGGAGGATCTGGTTCTCATTGACAGAGCCAGCGGAGCAGGTATCGCAAAGATAATAAAAGAGGAAAAGGATTGTGAGGTTGCATTTAATAAGTGCATGAATAAACTTATTGAAAAAGAGTTGATTACCGAAGAAAATGCATTAAAGGTGGTTGGAGGTTACAGATTTTTATGTGAGGATAATGGACAGACTTTTGCAAGGCTTATGGCGGAACAGTATAAATCTAAAAACGAAAGCAGGAGTAATGAGGGGACAGGCAATAAAACGACGAATAATATACCTGTGAATAACATGCCTATGAATAATATGCCTGTAAATAATACACCTGCGAATAATATGCCTATGAATAATATGCCTGTAAACAATACACCTGTAAATAATATGCCTGTAAACAACATGCCGGAGAATAATATGCCTGTAAACAGCATGCCTGTAAATAATGTGCCTGTAAATAATGTGCCTGTAAATAATGTGCCTGTAAATGATGTATCCGGAAATACGGTATATACTGCAAGTAAAGGTAAGAAAAAATATGTAAACAAGGTTGCATATTGCCTGCTGGCTCTTTTTCTGGGCTGGTTGGGAATCCATAAATTCTATTCAGGAAGAATTGGTATGGGAATACTGTATATATTGGTATGCTGGACATATGTACCTGCGGTAATATCGTTTATAGAATTTCTTATTGCACTTACTAAAAAAGCGGATGAAAACGGTAAAATACTTATTTAACTTAAAGTTGTTTATGTAAGTTTTAATGGGAGGTATAGGTGTGAAAATTGAAGCAAAGGTAATTGTTGTGAAATGCGGATGCGGCAAATACTATGGCGTAAGGGTTGAAAAACGAGCCGGGAAATGGGTGCTCACATGGGCTTTTCCATTAAGTGAAAAGACGATTTCAAAGGAAAATTATTCTTCCAACAGCTCGCGTATGTCAGGTACTTTTGAATTTGGGGACAACTATCCCGGTTGCCCGTATTGTGGCTCTTATGGAATAGTTATGTGCAACTGCGGAAAAATTAGTTGTGCTACAGAAGGAGATACTGCAAAATGTAACTGGTGCAATACAGAGGGAAGGGTAAGGAATACAGACAAACTTGATTTAAGCGGAAGTGATTTTTAATGATAGGAGGATTTATATGAAAAATAATGAAAATTCATTGGCGACAGGTTTTAAATTAAAAACCGTAAATGGTAAAACCGTTGAAATATTAAAATATCTTGGAGGCGGAGGACAGGGGGATGTTTATGAAATAAGCTACGGCAATGAAAAGAAAGCATTAAAATGGTACAGACAGCTTGGAAAAGATCCTGATACTTTTTACAAGAATATAAAGAATAATGTGGAAAAGGGCTCACCCGAAAAGGACAGTGATAATGATGTATTTTTATGGCCCCTTGATCTGACAGAATCGTATGACGGTACATTTGGTTATATTATGGATCTAAGACCACAGGGATTTTATGATTTGACAAAGTTTCTTATACCCGGAAATATAAAATTTGTATCATGGAAGGTAACGGTGGATGCATGCCTTGAGATAGTAACAGCCTTCAGATTTTTACATAAAAGAGGATATAGTTATCAGGACCTGAATGACGGCAATTTCTTTATAAATCCCAAAACGGGCAAAGTGAGAATAGCGGATAATGACAATGTTGCTCCTGCAGGAAAAAATATGGGGATACTTGGGAAACCCAGATTTATGGCACCTGAAATAGTAAGGAATGAAAATATGCCTAATTCAGACAGTGATAAATATTCTCTGGCGTTGATATTGTTTATGATTTTATGCGGGGGACATCCTCTGGAGGGTGCTGTCGGTACTCCGTTTGTGCTTACGACAAAGGTTTCTGAGCAAATATACGGTACTAATCCTATATTTGTATTTGATGAAGAAAATACAGCAAACAGACCTATACCGGGAACTCATGATAATGTTATAGCACTCTGGAGTCTTCTGCCTAAATATTTGAAGGAAATTTTCCTTAAAGCTTTTTCGGAGGAATCTCTTATGCGCAGAAGAAACAGGGTAGGAGAACTTGAATGGATAAAGGTGCTCGTCAGATTCAGAAGTGATATTGTAAGGTGCAGCTGCGGTAACGAAGTATTTACGGAAAATGCTGAAAAGACTGTTTGTGACAAATGCAAGAAAGCAATCGCATTTAAAAATAAAATAAGGCTTAAGGATTATGATGTGCCTGCTATCATGGGAACAAGAATATATGAAATTCAGGCTAAAAAAACAACTGACGATGACAAGGCTCTTAATCCTGTAGCTATTGTAATAGGCAAAAAAGACGATCCAAGACAACTGGGTATAAGAAATCTAAGCGAAAACACATGGGATTGTATAACAAGCACGGGAGGCAGCAGAACATTGGCACCAAAGGAAGTTGCTCCTGTTATAGCCGGAATTAAGTTTAAGACGCCGAATTATGAATTTGAATTGTTATGATAAAGGGAGGGGTTTAAAATGCCAAGTACAAATAATCCTATTGCCAGAAGAACACTGATAATATTTTATGTCCTTGATACATCAGGAAGTATGGGTGAAGACGGCAAAATCGGAATGCTTAATGAAACCATGAGAGAGACAATAGAGGTTTTAAAAGATGTTTCAAGTGAAAATGCAGATGCCGAAATAAAAATATCGGTGCTGAAATTTGATTCCGGGGCTGAATGGATCAAAGAACCTACATTTCTTGAGGATATGTACTGGGATGATTTGCAGGCAGGAGGACTGACAGATATAGGTATGGCTCTTGATGAATTAAATGATAAGATGTCAAGAGATAAGTTTATGAAAGGAAAGGCAGGTCTGTATACTCCTGTTATTATATTCATGACTGACGGGCTTCCTACAGATGACTGGAACAGTGCTCTTGATAAAATCAAGAGTGAAAATAAATGGTATAAATCAGCTACAAAAATCGGATTTGCTTTAGGAGATGATGCAGATACCGAAGCTATTTCCAAAATTGTAGGTAATTCTGAGGCTGTTATACAGACAAATAATCTGGAAGTGTTTAAAAAGCTTATAAGATTTGTTTCTGTCAGATCTTCCATATTAAACGGCACATCAAAAATGGCAGGCTCTGAAAGCAGCGGAAGTGATATTGTAAGGTCTGCACTGGAGGAGCAGGGTATAGAAAATGAATATGTTTCAGGTGACTATGCAGACGATACAGAGCCTGAACCTGAGGTTGAAATGTGTGATGACAGTACATGGGACACATCAGGCTGGTAAAATACTTTTAAATTTTATCAATAGAGAGGGATGAGTATATGGAGAATTACAAAGCTTTTTCTGCCAGTGTAACAGGTGAATCACACATAAGAAAAAATATTGTTTGTCAGGATTATTCCGGATGTGTTGATAGGGAAAATGTAAAAATTGCAGCAGTATCAGACGGGCATGGTGACAAAGCCTGTTTCAGAAGCAACAAGGGGTCTGAGTTTGCGGTTAATGCCTGCATTGAAGGACTTATGGAATTATCTGATGAAATAGAAAATGGAAATATAGATATAAAGGATTTTAAAATTGAAAAAAAGAAAAAAGAAATTCTTAATCAGCTTGCTACAGGCATAATAGCAAAATGGAATTTATTAATACAAAATGATATAAAAGAGAACCCTGTAAATGAGGAAATTGAAAAATTTAAAGAAGATCCAGACAATGATATTGATATTGAAACATTAAATAAGTATTCAGATGGAAATCAGCTTAATCATATTTACGGGGCAACATTAATAGCATGTATGATTGTAAATGATATGGTCATAGCCCTTCAGCAGGGTGATGGTAAATGTGTACTTTTAAAGAAAGACGGCAGCTTTATTGAACCTGTACCCTGGGATGAACGATGCTATATGAATATAACCACGTCTTTATGTGATGAAGATGCGATAAGTTCTTTCAGATTTTATCTGACAGATATTAATGAAGAAAATGCTCCGGCAGGTATATTTGCCGCTTCCGACGGAATAGAGGATTCTTATGATAATAACGAGGCAATGCTGTGCTTTTACAGACTTTTGTGTATTAATATTGCTGAAAAGGGGGTTGAAGATACAGTATTATATCTTAAAGATGAGTGGCTTTCCGAAATAAGTACAAATGGCAGTGCTGATGATATGTCTGTTGCAGGAATAGCAGATAAAGAACTTCTTACACAATTAAAAGACAATATGCAGGCTGAAAATGACTTATGTATTTTAAATGAAAATATAAAAGACATTGAAGAACGTAAAAAATCAATGGAAAGCAAAAAATCTCACCTTGAAAAGAGATATATAAGTTTGGAAAATGATGTTTCCGTGTTAAAGAATGAGCCTGAAAAAATAAGAAATGAAATAGAAGAGATCAAGAAAAATATCAAAGAAAATAATGAAGAAATCAGCTTATGTGAAAAAAATCTTAGTAATATTACAAAAAAATATGAAAAGGATAAAAAGAGACTGGACAATATTCTGGACAGGTATAATAAAGACAGCAGAAGTTTTGCACAAAAGGAAAGAAAAATCAAAAGAAGACTTGATTATAATAAAAGACTTGATGTTGAGTTAAGGCAAAATTTAGAGAAAGAGCAAAGGCAATTAAATGATATTGAAAGTATTCTAAATACGAAGATAAAGGAAAGGGACTTGGCAGAGTCAGAATATAAAGATTATTTGGGAAAATACAATGAGTTGTCAGATAATTATGAGAAGCTGCTTGAAGAGAGAAATAAGAGTAAAAATTAAAATAATTTTCTTTACAATTTAGAATGTGTGTATTTTACTATTTACCGAAAAGTAAATAAGTGTTAAAATATATATGGAATTAAATTGTTAAGGCGGTATAAATATGGAAGAGAAGCGGGGTATTGAAAGATATCAGATCATAAATAAGCTTAATGACAGAAATTCTGTTTTTCTTGTGAAAAATGTTCTTGACGGAAGTCTGTGGGTGGAAAAGATCATTGAAAAGGAAAGCATAGAAATATACAGAAGGCTTATGAATATAAGACAGCCTAATATTGCATATGTGAAAGAAATATATATGAGAGATGAGGGGGCTGCTGTTATTGAGGAGTATGCAGAGGGCATAAGTATTTTTGATGCTGTTGACAAAGGCAGACTGTTCAGCGTATATGAAGTGAGGGAAATAGTTTTTCAGCTCTGCGATGCTCTTAAGTGTCTGCATAAAAACAATATCGTGCACAGGGATATTTCGGCAAACAATGTTATCATTGACAGCAGGGGAAATGTAAAGCTTATAGATATGGGAATATCCAGAATAAAAAATCCCGAAAAAAGAGTGGATACATATTTTATGGGAACTGCAGGATATGCTGCGCCGGAACAGTTCGGATTCAGGCAGACGGATGAAAAGTCGGATATATTTTCTCTCGGTGTCCTTATGAATGTTATGCTTACGGGGGAATTCCCTTCGGAAAGAATATACAGAGGAAACAGAAGAATGGAGAAAATTATATCAAAGTGCATAGAAATGGAACCTAAAAACAGATATAAAAATGTAAGTGAAGTTAAAGGATGCTTTATGACTATTTCTACTGAAAAAAACAATAAAATTGCGGCAATGATAAAGGAATTTCCGGGAACGAGAACTATGACATGGTGGAAAATCGGTATCGCTTTTTTTGTTTATGCCCTTATATTTATATTTTTTGATATAGTCGAGATTGTGATGCTGAGTGAAAGCAGATATTATGATATGCTTTGGTTTGGTATTTGGGTAGTTATCGGTATGTTTATTCCATGTCTGGTTTCTGGAAATTATATGTATTATGCAGACAGACTGAAACTTACGGCAAAGCTTCCTGCTGCAATGAAGGTAATAATATGCTATTGCCTTGGTATAGGGCTTGCCGCGGTTATATTTTATTTTTTGTATATGATTTTTGTATAGAAAAAATTGGAAATTTTACGGGAGATCAATT
>CAZGIC010000084.1:0-10315 GCA_964526435.1 uncultured Lachnospiraceae bacterium
AAGTTTATTTGATAAATTCTGTTAAATTGCTATTTTTTAAACAGCATTATTATCCTTTGAATCAGCACTTAGAGTCGCAGATGCCAAATCCATTGTTGCTGCAGCAGCAAAGAAGAATGATAATTATAATGATCCATGAGCAGTCATTTCCGCTGCCGCCAAGTAAATTACCAATGCCATTGTTGTTGCCGCAGCAGCAAAGTAAGATAATAATTATCCAAATAAAATTGTTATTGTTGTTGCAACCCATAAAAGTTACCTCCAAATTTGAATACATTAAAGTCTATGCAGTTTTTTTTATAAGTTGCAAGTCCATATAATTTTTTTTAATCATTATCTATTGAAAAAATTATTGATTTATGTTAGAATTTTATCAATTGTATAATTTTCCGAAAGGTGGATATAAAATGAATAAACTTCTTGCAAAGGAATATATTGCAGGTTTTTTAAAAGAAGATGTAGGTACAGGAGATTTATCAACGGATATAATATTTGGCAATGAACTCAGAGGTAAAGGCTATTTTCTGGCAAAGGATGAGGGTATTGTCTGTGGTACAGAAGTTATTGATATTACCTATTCTTTTTTCAGTAATGATTATAAAATAAACTTACTTAAAAAAGATGGTGATATAGTAAAAAAGGGTGAAAAAATAGCTGAAGTTGAAGGAAGAGTATCTACCCTGCTCACTTCTGAAAGGATAATACTAAATTTAATGCAGTTAATGAGCGGTATTGCAACAATGGGAAATAAGCTTGTTAATGAGCTTAATGATCCATCCATAAAGATTGTAGATACAAGAAAAACTCATCCCGGATTAAGGCTTTTTGAAAAATATGCTGTTACATGCGGTGGCTGCTATAATCACAGATATGCTCTTTATGACGGCGTAATGCTTAAGGATAATCATATAGCTTTTGCCGGAGGAATAACAAAAGCTGTTGAAAAAGTAAAATCTCAGCTTGGACATATGGTAAAGATTGAAGTTGAAACTGAAACAAAAGAACAAGTGATTGAGGCAGTTAATGCAGGTGCAGATGTTATAATGTTTGATAACAGAAATCCGGAAGAAATAAAGGAACTTCAGAAGCTTGTTCCTTCTCATATTATTACAGAAGCGTCAGGAGGTATAACTCTTGATACAATAGGCAGCTTTAAGGGCTGTGGAGTTAATATTATATCTGTAGGTTCAATTACAAACTGTGTTAAACCTTTGGATATAAGTTTTTTAAGCAGGGAGGCAGTTAAAAGATGATAAACAGAATTAAGGAAATTAAGAAGCAATTAGGTGATGATTTGTTAATACTTGCTCATCACTATCAGAGAGATGAAATTGTTGAACTGGCAGATGCTGTTGGTGACAGTCTTAAATTAGCTCAAATTGCTGAACAAAATAAAAAAGCTAAATTTATTGTATTTTGTGGTGTGCATTTTATGGCTGAAACAGCTGATATTTTAGCAGAAGATTATCAAAAGGTATTTTTACCTGCTATTACATCAGGATGTCCAATGGCCGATATGGCAGATAGAAAAAGTGCTGAAAAGGCATGGGAAATAATAACAAAAGAATTTGGTGAAAGTATAGTACCTATTACATATATTAATTCAAAAGCTGAAATTAAGGCTTTTTGTGGTATACATGAAGGTACAACAGTTACATCAGGAAATGCTGAAAAGGTTGTTAAGTGGGGATTTAGTGTTAAAGATAAAATACTTTTTCTTCCTGATCAGAATTTGGGAAAAAATACTGCCGTTGCTTTAGGTGTTGATGAAAAGTATATGGCTCTTTATGATCAGCATACGGAAAAACTTATTTATGACTGTAAGCCTGAGGAAGTTAAAATGATATTGTGGAATGGATATTGTCATGTTCATCACAATATTACTGCAGAAAAAGTTAAAGAAGCAAGAAATGAAAATCCTGATGCTAAAATCATAGTTCACCCTGAATGTAAGCATGATATTGTTAAAATGTGTGACGGATCAGGATCTACAACATATTTAATAAAGGCAGTAGAAAACTCTGATAAAAATACAAAGTGGGTTATCGGTACTGAATATAACCTTGTTCAAAGACTTAAGAATAAATTTACAGACAGAGATATAAAAATACTTGATGAAGAAAGTATTTGTACAAATATGAATAAAACTACTCTTGAAAATTTATGTGAAACACTTGAAGATATTTTAAAGGGTGATTATTCAAAGCAGATAACAGTTGACAAACAGACGGCAGAAGATGCATTAAAATCTTTAAATACTATGCTTTCATTAAGTTAGGAGAATTTATATGAAATTAGGTTTTATAGGCTCAGGAAATATGGGAGGAGCCATTATAAGGGGATTTATAAAGAGTAATAAGGTAAAGGCTCAGGATATATTAGTTACAAGAAAAAACAAGGCTGCTCTTAAGGATATGGAAGATAATTTAGGAATTGTAGCTTGTGAAAATTCAGCTCTTCTTGCAGAAAAAAGCGATGTTATTTTTATGGCAGTTAAACCTGTTATGTTTCCTTCTGTTATTGATGAAATAAAAGAACAAGTAAAGAAATGTAATCCCCTTGTTGTTTCTATGGCTGCCGGACTTACTACAGATAAAATAAGAGATATGTTTGGCTTTGATTTAAGAATTATAAGGATTATGCCAAATATAAATGCAGAAATACTTATGTCAGCTACTTCTGTATGTAAAAATTCAACGGCTTCATACGAAGATATGGAATTGATTAAGGATATGTTTTCTTCAATTGGTCTTGCAACAGAAGTCAGTGAAAATATGTTTTCTGTATTTTCTGCTATTGCAGGATGTTCTCCTGCTTATGTTTATATGTTTATAGATGCCCTTGCAAGAGGTGCTCAGAAAATGGGTATGAATAAGAAGCAGGCACTTGAAATTGCGGCTACAGCTGTTGTAGGCAGTGCAAATATGTTTATTAAAAGCGATGAGCATCCGCAGGCTCTTGTTGATAAGGTTTGCTCTCCGGGAGGAACAACTATAGAAGGACTTTGTACTCTTGAGGAATATAAGTTTACAGCAGGAATAGTAAAGGCTGTTGAGAATATTGTAAAAAAGGATATGGCGTTGAATAAATAAAAAATGGTGCTGAGCACCATTTTTTATTTATTCAACTATTTTAATTGCTTTTGGAACAAAATTACTTTTTTTAAACTTGTCTTCCTGAGTATGTATAATCAGGTATGAAATTATAACAAGTATGATTCCTGCAGCTATGCCTATAACTTCACAGTTACCCATTCCCATACTTAAAGAACCATAATATCCGCCGAATATACCTATCATAAAGGCAGCAAAAGGAATTCCGTACATTATAAGAGTTGCTTTCATAAAATCTGCATTGTCAAGAACAATATCAACCTTGTTTCCTACAGAAGCGTTACATATGTTTTCTGCTTTAATAAGCATATCTTCTTTCTTCATTCCGGCTGTGCAGGCACGGCATTTTGCACAGGCTTCGGTTCTTTGTAATTTAACAATTATTTTGTTGTTCTCTTTTCCGACAACTTCCCCTACTTCACCTAATATTTTATCAGCCATTTAATTTCTCTCCTTTAATATAGATTTAAAAATTATATAACCGCCGCATATAATAAAAATCATAGTTACTGCAAATCTGGCAAATCTAAAAATATTTATAATACTTCTTAAACCTGATATAACTATGAATATACCTATAACTGTTTGTATAATATTCTTTTTTCTTCTGTATATTATACTATCTGTTATAAGGCTTACTCCAATACCTGTAAGGACTCCGTCAAAAAAAGGAAATCCAATCATAACAGAAATTCCTGCAGCAGTAAAGGCAAGCCCTGCTGTAAGCTGGGTTGGCTTTCTTTCTCTTATATATATTACATCAAAAATAATTCCGGGGCAACATATAAATCCACCTAAAATATAAAAAAATTTCTGAATTTCGTTATGGTAAGATAATCCATAAAAATTAATGATGCTTATTAATGCAAAATAAATTAAATATATTCCAAAAATCAAAGCCCATTTTTTATTTTGTGCAAAGTATAAAATTAAAAATATGACGCCTATTGTAAAAAGCATTAATGTTCCTGTATTTATACTTAACATATCTTTGAAATAAAATATAATTCCTGTCAAAATTAATAAAATACCATGTAAAATGCCTGAAATTCTGTTTTTCATTGTAATCACCTCATACTGTAACTTATATGTATAAAATGAAAGATTCCTTCACTATTTTTGAAGATAAAAAAATACCATATATAATATGTACGGAAATAGATACAAAAGTCTGAAAACTTGACAACAACTTTTTATACATGCTATACTAAATTGCAATTTTTTTACAAAGAAAGAACCTCTTGATTATTATACAATCGGAGAGTGTCCGCCGGGAGTTATAGCTGTAAATACATTGTCGTTCACAGGTAATAAACTTAAAGGAATTCCCGGAGGAATAATTGTAAGATTTTAATGTAAAATATAATAAACAAATTTTGTACAAATCTTACAAAAATGTTACATACATGTTGAAAATTGTAAGATAAAGGAAAAATTTGAATTGTGGATAAGTTTATTTCTTTGTGAATAAATTTATTAAAAATACACATTATAAATCAGCTAAATAAGGTTATTAACAAAGTTTTCCCACTTATCCACAAAAAATAAATGTAAATTACTCACATAAATGTTAATTAAAAATAAAGTTATCCACAAAAATTTATTTTACTGAAAATGGCTTAACAAGTGGCTTTTACAATTTTGTGAAAAATTATTGTAAAAAAATTAAAATTTAAAAATTAAAAAATTTTTTTAAATTAATAAAGGAATTTTATTAGTTATGTAGAATATAATAAATAAGAGGATTATTCCTCCCTCTATTACAAAGGAGTTGGTATTATGCGTTATTCATTTATTGGTAAGAATTTTGATGTAACTGACAATTTTAGTAATAAAATTTCTGCTAAGCTTGACAGAATTGCAAAACTTTTCCCTCAGGAAGCAGAAGCCAATGTTCTTCTGACGGAAACGAAGCTTGATAAAAAAATTGATGTTACTGTAAGTCTACCTAATAAAAGAATTATTAAGGCTGAAGTAACTAAAGATGATTTTATGGCAGCAGTAGATGAAGCTGTGGATATTCTTGAAAGACAAATGGTTAAATATAAGAATAAGCTTCATGACAGAGCAAAGAAAGTTCCTTCTTATGCAGAAGAGTTAAATGCAATTGCTCTTGATGAAGATGAATATTCAGATGAAGATAAAATAAATATTGTAAAATCAAAAAGATTTTTTGTTAAGCCTATGGATGCGGAAGAAGCTTGTATGGAGATGGATATGTTAGGTCATAGTTTCTTTGTTTTCAGAAATGCTGAAAATGATGAAATAAATATTGTTTATAAGCGTAAAGACGGTGCATATGGACTTATTGAACCCGAAATTTAAACAATTTAAATAGAGTTTCATTGTTTTTTTCTTAAAGGAAGTGATTGTAATCACTTCCTTTTCTATTATAATTTAATTATATTATTAAATTATATAATTATAAGAATTCCTTTTATTTTTTTATACAAAAAAAGTATATATTATTTGTATAAAATGCTATTTTTAATTATTTAAAAGTTATTTTGTTGATTTTATATAAAAAATAACTTATAATTTAAGCATATATTAATATAAAATACAAAAGGAGGAAAGAATATGAATGTTGGTTCGAAAAGAACTTTGAGCCGTATTTTATCATTTGTTATGTTAGTTTCGTCAATTTGTACTAATTTAACTGTGGTAAATGCAAGCTCAGAAACTTCTGCTTTAGCCGAAGGAAATAATTTTATAAGTGTATGGGATTTCGGCGGCGTTGAAGAAAGCGATACCAGTTTGTACACAAACTATATTACCATTGATTTTCTTGATAACTGGGAAGAAATAGGAGACAGCAGCAGCGGTAATCAGGGAAAGTTTATAAACGGTGGTACATTTGATATGGGCGGAGGATTAACGCTTACAACAAATGCTAATGACCGTATGTACTATGATGGTCTCAGAAGCTATGGTACAAGTTCTTATGCCACTTATGAATATTCTGATGGATATACTGCAAATGGTATGTGGTATGCAAACGGTACAGGAGGAGACTCCAGAAGATATATGGAGATCGCAGACGTTGTTGCCGGTTCTGAAATAAGAGTTTACACAGGATGTTCAAATACTTCTGATAATATGGTCAACTTTACATATTTAGGTTCAGAAGGAACTCAGTCTGAAGAACAGGTTATTGCAGACGGTGACAGTGAAATAGTGAAGTTTATTGCGAAGTATAATGGCGATTATAAAATTTGGTTCAATGCTTCAGGAGGTAAACCTATTGTAAACAGAATTGTAATGACACCTCCTGTTGATGTAACACTTAATATTGATTTGGCAGGATTTATTATTGAAGGTTATTCTGTTGAATTTAAAAATAATACAACAAATGAAGTAACTGAAGCTGAAGTTACTGGTACAACAGCAACTGCAAGTTTAACACCGGGTTATACATATACAGCTTCTTTAACAGGTGCTTTAGGTTATGGTTTTACATCTAATACAAAGACTGTTGAGGTAACTCTTGATGATTTTGTATCAGGAAGCAAGGAAGTTACAGCAGTTGTTGAAACTAAAGAAACATATACAATTACAGGTAATCTTATAGGTTTTGATGAAAATTACGATACAAGCAAAATTGTGCTCAGATTTGTTCCTGATGAAGAAACAAATGCTGAAACTGTTACAGCTACTATAAGTGCGGATTTATCATATACAGCGACTTTAGAGCCGGATATCGAATATACAGCAACACTAGAAGGTGTAAATGATTATGAAGTAACAGAAAATGGTGTAATAAGCGGCAGCAGTGATATGACATGTGATATTACAGTGGCTATGAAAGCAACTTATACAGTTACAGGTAATATTATCGGCGGTGCAAATGTGACAGAAATTGCATTTGTAAATGTTGATGATAATTATTCCTATGGCGGTATGGTAAGTGGCAGTACATATACTGTTATTTTAAGAGATGGTTCATATGAGGTACAGGCTGTAGCTGATGGATATTCTACATCAGGTCACGTTGTTGTAAGCGGTAAAGATACAACTAAGGATATTTTGTTTGTTCCTGTTAATCCTGAGCCTCCTGTAGTAGATACAAGTGTAAGAGATATTTATGTTGGCTGTGAAGGTCAGGTAAATAATTATGATACAATGGGAGAAGCTCTTGAAGCAGCTGCAGTAATGAATCCAACATCTGAAGATGAAAGAGTGACAATACATATAGCTCCGGGAACTTACAGAGAACAAATTTCAGTTGAAACACCTTATTTAACTTTTGTTCCTGAAGGAAACGGCGATGTTGTTTTAACATGGTATTATGGTATTGGTTATAATTACTATTCTGTTGATGAGACAGGATATTATAACGAAGAAAATGCCTTTGATAAATATGATAAGAATACTCCTTCAAAATGGGGTGTTGCTACTTATATAAAAAGCGGTGCTGTAGGATTTAAGGCAGAAAATATTACATTTGAAGCTTCATTTAATAAATATATTACTGATGAGGAAATTGCTGATGGTGTAGAAGAAACAGGTTCTTTGCCTGCCAGAACATATGCACTTGATCCTACAAGTAAAGTTGCAACTGAAAGAAGTACAGCTTTGTGTGTTGAAGCGGCTGATGTAGAATTTAACAATTGTACATTTATTGGTTCACAGGATACTCTTTATATGGGAGATAATACAAATACATATTACAAGAATTGTACAATCGAAGGTAACACAGATTATATCTTCGGTTCAGGTAATGCTGTATTTGATGGCTGTGAATTGAGATTCTGCGGTTACAGTGATACTGCAACGGGTGGTTACATTACTGCAGGCAGATCAAATAATGTTGATGGTTATATGGGCTACTTATTCAGAGCTTGTACTATAACTAATAAGGAAGGTATGGAACAAACAGCAGGTTATTATGGAAGACCATGGGATGCAGGTTCAACTATTACTTTCTTAAATACAGTTTATGAAAATGAAGATGCAATTACAACTGAAGGCTGGACTTCAATGTCAGGTGTTTCTCCTGAAACAGCAAACTTCAAGGAATATGGTACAATGCTTGCTGATGGAACTCTTGTTGATACATCAGGCAGAATTGAAGGCACTGTATTAACAGATGAAGAAGCTCAGGCAATTGATGCAAAAGAATATTTCGGTGACTGGACTCCAACATTTTATGTAGAGGATAGTCTGCCTGTTGAATTTGCAGATAGTCCATACTGGTCAACTGATGGTGATGTTTTACTGCCTGCTACAGGAAATACATTTACTGTTAAATATTCATTAGGTGCAAATGATGCAAATGATGCATCTAAGATAATATATGAATTAGTTGATACAGGTGATGTTAATGCCAGCGGTACAGTTATTAAGGCAACTACAGCTACAGCTAATACAGGTGTTGAAATTACTAATGATATGATTGGTAAATACATTAAGGCTACAGTAACACCTTGTACAATTATGGGTAATGTTGGTACTGCTGTATCAATTATTACTGAAAAGGAAATTACATTGGGTTCAGGATCAGTTGATACAGAAAGACCTAGCGGAAAGGCTGTAGTATTCCTTGCAGGTGATTCAACTGTTAAAGATTATTCTGCAGGTGCTATTAATAACAGCGGTGCTAATAGAGCAGAAGGTTCATGGGGAGAATTCCTTGGATATTTCTTAAATGATAATTATGAAGTTATGGACTATGCTCAGGGAGGCAGAAGTTCAAGAAACTTTATAGATGGTACATCAAGCGGAGATGACAGATATCTTGACAAGATTAAGGAACAGATGATAGCAGGTGACTATTTATTTATTCAGTTTGGTCACAATGACAGTTCCGAATCTTATCCTGACAGATATGTTCCTGTAGGTGAACCAGATGAAAATGGAAGTTATCCTTATACAGAACCAACATCAGATGGTGCTGGTGACGGAAGCTTTAAGTGGTACTTGCAGGAAATGGTTAATGCTGCTCTTGAAGTCGGAGCTACACCTGTAATGGTAACTCCTGTATCAAGAATGTATTTTAACAGTGATGGTACTATTTATTCACACCACGGTTCTAATGATGAATATGTAATTGCAACAAGACAGGTTGCAGAAGAAAATGGTATTCTTTGTTTCGACCTTTATGAGCTTACAAAGACTATGTATGAAGATGCTTATAAGGTTGATGGAAGTAATGGTTCATCTGAGCTTGCATACAGATTATTTGCAAATGGTGAAAAAACTCATCATTCTAAGTTAGGCGGATTTGCTATTGCTGCTGAACTTGCAGAAATGATTCAGAATTCTTCATTAGGTCTTTCAAGTGCAATTGTTACACCAACATCAATGTATATAACAGATGATAAGGATAATGTAGAATTTATTGTAAATAACAGTGGAGTATTTACAGGATACGGAAGAAATGAAAGTGGTACATTTGATACTTCAGTTTCTTGTACTTACTGGGATGAATATATAAATAATGTTTTAGATGAAATCAGAGGATATTCTAATGTTACAGTAACAACTGAAACCACAACAGAAACTACTACTGCATCAGTTGATGATACAACAGAAACCACAACAGAAACTATAACTGTTGACGAAGGTTCTATAGCTATTGTTCCTGAAGTAATTAGTCAGACTGATTCTCAGATAGTAGTTGCATATAAGGTTTTAGGTAATGCATACGGATTTAATAACTATACATTATTCTTTACTTTTGATGGCAGTGTACTTACTCCTGTAAGTGTTGAAGATGGTGATATAACTATTACTGTTAAGGATGCAAGCGGAGCAGATGTAAATGTAACTGCATCAAATAAAGAAAATATTTTAAGTCAGTTTAATAATGCTCCTTTAGAAGGAAACAGTGATTTCCCTGAAGCTGATGGTATTAAGACACAGGCTGAAATGGGTAAGGTTAAGGTTTCTTACTGTATCTTTGACAATAGTGACTTTAGTTCAGCAGCAAGTGGTTCACTTCCTAAATTTACAGGTGAGGGAATACTCTTTACAGTAACATATGATGTTAATGGTGATGTTACAGGTTCAACTCTTGGTGTAGATGTTAATGTTATAAATGCTGTATCTTCAGATTTGGATATTGCTTCTAAACCTGAAAGTGTAATTGAAGGCTCTTATACCTTTGTTGATGAAACTACTGAAACAACAACAGATACAGATGAAAGTTCAACAGAAGAATCAACAGAGTCAACAACAGATACAGCTGAAGGTTCAACAGA
>CAZGIC010000085.1:0-10254 GCA_964526435.1 uncultured Lachnospiraceae bacterium
CTGCCCCTGATATACTCCTCATTACATCAGGGGCATAAATTTTAAAAAACGCTCATCGGTTTTTGCCCTTAACTATTAAATAGCTCTTTCCTTAATTTTGCAAAAAAACAAAAATTTTAAGCATTAAATTCTCGATACTTAATATATATTGAAGCATTTCTATCCGCTTTTTTGTTTTTTAACATTAAGGCAATATCTCATTTTCATTATCTTTGCCTTGTCCTTTAATTTTTTCTTTAAAACCATACTTTTTAATTGAGTACACTGTAAAAAAATATTGAACAATATCAGCAAACTCAACACACACTATAAACTTGATAATAAAATCTATAATTGATTTATAATCTAAACAAATTACAATCAATACACACATTAATGGTATAGTAATTATATAATACATTTTTTTATTATAATTTATATCATCAAGTCTATATTTCTTTTTACATTTATTACATTTTATACTTGCACTATTTTTTAATGGATTAAAATTATATTTTATTTCATTACCACAGTTTTTACAACAAATTTTCATAATTATCCCCCTTAATATACAGTATTATCAAATATACTTGTAACATAAGTATAATCATCTTTTTCTGTTGTCAAGCCGTCTCTATAATAAGCATATTCACCATTATTAGGTCCAAGTTTATAATCATCTTTTGTTACTATACTTTCGTATAATCCAGTTTTTTTATTATATACTTCTCCAACTGTAGTAATTTTTTTATAATCCCCAACATCATCCATTGTATAATCAAGAATCTTTGCAGTCACTTCACCAACTATTAAACCTACTACAATATCCGTCTTTGGATCTTTAATAAATACTGATGTTGCTGCACTTGTAATTGTTCCCAATACTAAACTAACTGATTTTTTAATAATACCTCTATTATTTTCAGTTGTCATACTGCTTTCATTTTGAATTCCTATAGCAGAATAAAAATCCGTTCTTTCCATTTTCAATGTACCATTATCATTAACAGCAATTTTTTCTCTTGAATTTTCAGAATCCATTTCTGCAGTACCGTCATAATAAAAAGTCCCACTTATGTCATATGTTCCTTCACCTATTGTAACAGTTACTTTATTATTTTTATCATCCGTTTTTATTTCATAACTACAACCCAATGCATCTGCAGTTGATTTTACTAAAGTTCTTAATGAATTATACTCTAATCCACTAGGATCAATAAACACAACCGGATTCTGCCCAGCATAGCTATACCAATTTCCACCGCTTCTAATCGGATCCTCATTTATAAACCTGCCCGTTTCAGGATCATAATATCTGTTCCTCAGATAAATAAGCCCAGTTTCCCCGTCCTTATACTCACCACAGTACTGCCATGGGTTTGATGTGCCTGAATCAGTTACATCCCTTCCAAATGCATTATAGTCATATGTACTTGTTTTTGTACCGCTTGAATTAAGAACGTTGGTTATACTGCCATGAATATCATATACATAATTGTTGCCACTGGTATCGGAAAGCATATCCAGTCCATAGAAATATACCGTACTTATTTCACCGCTTGAATTCAACTCTCCTGCCACATAATCTCCGTCCCAAAGGAATCTTGTTGTAGTACTTCCTACAGTCTTTGAATATCTGTAATTGTTAGGCAGATATTCATATGTTGCAGTTGTACCTTTTGTATTTCTGTATTCCTTAAGCTGATTGAACACATTGTAATTAAGTAATATAAATAATTTTCCTCTTTTTAAAATCCGCCCATCGTTTTTTGCCCAAAACTATTAAATAGCTCTTTCCTCATTAACTATCATTTACAAATTTAATTAGATATACTTTCTCTACACATCTTAGTACAAGTAAATCATTTATATTCTGCATTATCTTTTATGTAACCCCCTCTTTTAATTTTTCTAATCATATTTTAATCAATTTTTAATTTTCTAATCTATTTTACCATAATTTCAAAAAAACACAATATATTTCTCATCATTTGTGTACAATTTACAAAAAATTAACAGTTTATTAAAAAAGGACCTTTTGGCAATTATTACTCAAAGGTCCATATTATATATATCTATTATTTTATTGTAATTTTACCGTTTTCATATATTACTTCATTTCCCATTGCCTCGGCAAGCTCCCTCAGCATCACATAATTGTATCCATTTAAATTTACACTTTTTAACTGAATTTCTCCTTCTTCAGTATTAATATTAATACTGTTTATTTTATTGTCAATTATAACAGCCTTTGTATTTGCATCATATCCCACATCAAATCCCATATTGCTGAAATTTCCCGCCTTTATATAATTTGTACCGTCCTTAAGTATAGTATCGATTTTATATTCTTTTCCGTTTACAATAGCCTTTCCCTCACTCACCACTTCATCATCAACCTCCTCTGATACATTAACATTCCATATCTTTTTAAAATTTTCAAAATTTCCATACAACTCTTTAAGCTTTGTCGGTGTACTTCCCCAATATGAAAGCTGAAAGTGGGGTTTATCAACTGGACTAGTCCAATCCCCGCCCCATTCAAGTCCTAAACTTTTGCCCACCTGACCAACTTTTGAAAACCAGCCATCATCATCATAATATGCTCCCTTCCCGTCATTCCTTATTACATCAAAGGCAATACCCCACTGATGCATGCTTGAATAACTCGATCCTTTGGCATTTGTAACTATATTTCCCGCTGTTGTTCTTCCCTGAGCATAAAGACTGTCCTGTTCTTCAACACTTCTGAAACTCTCTCCAATCTTTACTATAAGTCCCTGCTTTTCACACTCTTCAACAAGGAGTTTAGCCTTCTCCTGAAGCTCCGGATGGCATAATGTTATATCTCTGCCCATAATCCCTCCGATATTTTATTGACTTATATAGGTTTTATATGCTCTTACAAATAGTTTTATTACAAAAAAAGAACACAAGCCCCAAACCAACTTGCGTTCCTTTATAAAAAATATATTATGAAGACTATTTCTATACTCGTATTATATCATAAATCAAAAAAATACTCAAGTTATTTTTTTAACTAAAATTACACTTTTATTATGATGTTTTCATTTTCAATGACTGCCTCAGGCAGAATAATTTCTTCCCCTTTATTATAATAATCCATTAATCGGTTCATATCAACCTTATTTTTGTTTTCAAAATAACTGTAAATATATTTTGATGCACTATCTTCATTATTTTTTCCATTTATAATTTTTTCAGGATTATTAGCTTTAACAATTACAGTATCTCTGCTCATTTCAACATTACTGCTGAAATAATCTATTAAACCTTCATAATCATTAAAATCTGAGGAAAGAATAATAACTCTGTTATGCCCCATATAAAGCTGTCCCTTTGTTCTGTTATTTATATCAGTTACAGCATCGTCTATTGTATCTCCTTTACCGCTGAAAACAATTTCTTCATTTGGACTGCTGTCATCGCCTCCCGTCAGTTTTGCAACAGCGGTACTTACATTATAACCATTTTTGTCATCAATGGCAATTGCCATAACATAATCTCTGTTTTCAAGTTCTCTGCTTTTCCCACATCCGGTAAGTGTAAGCATAATAATCGCCATAAGCAAAATTCTAATCAATTTTATTCCTCCTGAACATATATATTAAAGGAATTATAAATACAGTAATCATTCCTCCTATTATCTGTAAAAAACAGTAAGTTCTTATTGCTCTCATATTTCCATTATAAACAGATGCTGAAATGAATATTAAAATCATTAAAACCACAAGTGCATACTTTTTATTTATTTTCATATCATTCATATATCCTATAGCTGTACTGAAATAAATAAAAATTGAAATAAACCCACTTATTATCCACAGAGATATAAAAATACCTTCCTGTCTTTTAACAAAAATATTAGGCAAATCAGCAGTATACATTATTTCAAAGAATGGATATTCAACTTCTTTTATACCATTTAATCCAAGTCTGCCCATTATAACAAATGCAATGGCAAACACAAGCAAAAGTCCAAAGGCTGCCCCTTTTAAAATTTCTCCGTTAATTACTTTCATATTTCGTTTTAAAAGTATAATTATCTCTGCAATATTTATAATCAATCCCATTAAAACTGCGGTTCCTCCGCTTTTTATGTCTATATCATAAACAATATTACTTAAATCTATGTCCGGCATAGCCATTACATATACATACACAGTGCCTGCTATTATAAACCAAAATAGCATCTGACTTATTCTTGCAGTTGCTTCTATTCCTTTCCATGCCGCATATCCTGAAACCAAAACTATTATAAGAATTATTTTATATATAAGCACATCATTAAGCATTACATTTTTTATTGTATCGGCAAGTATTTTAGTAAGGAGAATTGTGACAATAATGTTTTTTGCAGAATAAATAAAACAGAGAATTTTATTTCCTGAAATATCAATTTTTGAGTATACGGCAATAAAACACAGCAAAAATCCTGCCAAAAGTGCGGCAATAAGCTGTGTAATACTGCTTATTATCTTCGGTAAAATCAATATTTCAAATCCCAGAGATGCCATAATTACAAGAGCTTGTGTCTGTGCAATAGATATTTTATTGTTCATCTGTATCCTCCTCAAGCTTTTTATAAAAATGGTATTCCTTTCTGTGTTTATAAGGCAATCTGAAAACAGTATCTTTAAGCTTATCGTACCTTCCCTCATTTACTCCGCTGAATGGTGCCACATAACAAACTCCAAAACTTTTTAATGAAACCATATGGAGAAGCACAAGTATAAGAGCTGATACAAAGCCAAAAAGTCCTGCTGCAGCAGACATAAATATAACAAAATATTTAATAAGACGATAAGCAGATGTAAGTGCAATATTTGGAATAGAAAAGCTGCATATAGCCGTTATTGAAATAATTATAACAGCCATAGGACTTACAAGGCTTGCCTCCACAGCAGCCTGACCTATTATTATACCGCCAACTATACCAAGTGTGCTTCCTATTGATGCCGGCACTCTTATTCCTGCCTCTCTCAATGTTTCAAATATAAGCTCAAGTATAACTATTTCAACAACAGTAGGTAATGGTACATTCTGTCTTGCCTGTGCCATTGCAAGCACAAGCTCTGTAGGAAGCATTGACGGGTTATATAATGTTGTAGCTATATATAATCCGGGCAAAGCAAAAGCTATAAATCCTGCTATATACCTTATTATCCTTATGAAAGTCATTATTTCCCATCTCTGATAATAATCCTCAGAAGCCTGATAAAAGCTTGCAAGTACAGTTGGCAGAAGTATTACAAAAGGACTTGTGTCAACTATAATTGCAATCCTGCCCTCTACAAGTTCAGCAGCAGCCTTATCGGGTCTTTCCGTAAGCTGCATTTGGGGGAAAGGTGAATATTCATTTTCCTCAATATACTGTTCCAGAAAACCACTGTCATATATCATATCGGTATTTATATTTTCAAGCATATCTTCTACTTTTTTTACAAGTCTTTTATCTGCTATATTTTCCATATACATTACAGCCACATCGGTCTGACTTATCTTACCGATTTTTTTCTGTATACATTTCAAATCTGTGCTTCTTATTCTCCTTCTTATAAGAACAGTATTTGTTCTTATAGATTCAGCAAAAGCTTCCTGGGGACCCTGCACTGCAATCTCCGTTTCAGGTTTGTCTACCCCTCTCTTTGGAAATCCCTTTGAAGATATGACAAGTATTTTATCTGTATTCTCAATAAGAACGAGAGTATTTCCGCTCATTACTTCAAGTACAGCTTCATCTATATTCTTTGCCTGCTTTATATCAGCTGTTGTTACTCCGCCGTTTACAAGCATATCATATGGATCTGAAAAATCGGTATTTTCATCTTGATTAGTAATTCTTACATTTACAATAAAGTTTTTTATGATTTCCTCTTCAAGCATAGTCCTGTTTACCATATCATCAACGTAAACAACATATACTTTTATTTTATTCTTTTCTCCTACGGGAAACTCCCTTTTTACAATATCTCCCCAGTCTTTAAATTTGTTTTCAACATATTGTTTATTAAACAAATATTTCGTACTCTGATTTTTTTCTTCAATACCCTCTCTGCCCTGTATGTCTGACATAAAAAAATCACCCCTATTTTATTTTTACAAATAAGGATGATTTTATACAACATATATTATCTTAACAAATTAAAATATATCAAAACAATTATACCTAATGCTATTCTGTAATATCCGAATATCTTAAAATTGTTCTTCTTAATATAACTTAAAAGGAACTTAATAGCAAGTACAGATACCACAAAAGATATAAACATACCTACAATAAGCATTACAAATTCATAAAAACTTGGAAATCCGAATTTAACAAGCTTAAGCAAACTTGCACCTAACATAACAGGTATTGCTAAAAAGAATGTAAATTCAGTTGCAACATATCTTGATGTTCCTAAGAGCAGACCACCTATTATAGTTGAACCTGAACGTGATGTTCCAGGTACAAGTGCAAGAACTTGAAATAATCCTATACCGATAGCAGTTTTTAAAGGCATTTTATCAAGATTTTTACACTTTACACTGTTCCTGTTACGCATATTTTCAACTACTATAAAAGCAACACCGTAAACAATAAGGGCAATTGCCACAATAGTTGAATTATATAAATGCTCATCCAGCCAATCGTCAAGCAAAAGTCCTATTACAGCAGCAGGAATGCAGGCAACAATTACTTTTATCCATAAATTTATAGTATTCGTTTTTTCAACCTGAGTTTTTTCCCTGTCAAAAGGATTTAGCTTTTTAAAATATATTACAACTACAGCAAGTATTGCTCCAAGCTGAATAACTACATCAAACATTTCCATAAAAGCATCACTGCTTATAGAGCCTATAAGCGCCTCTATAATTATGAGGTGTCCTGTACTGCTTATAGGCAGCCATTCGGTAATACCCTCAACAATACCCAAAATTATCGATCTGATTAAATTGTGAAAAAAAGTTAATATCATTGTTTTCTCCTTATTTTGTATTGATTGTTACAATTCTTTCATCGTTGTCCCAGTTTACTTCAGCTCCCAGTGATTCGGATATGGCTCTTAATGGAACCATACTTCTGCCGCCTATAATCTGAGGTGCTACATCCATTATTATAGTATCTTCCTGATTAATTAGCAATTCTTTTTCGCCTATTACAAAAGAAATTTCCGTATCATCTTTAACAGCCCTTACCTGACGGGTATCATCGTCCCAGTAAACCTCCGCCCCCAACGCTTCAAGAATTTTTCTGAAAGGAACAAGGGTTCTGCTGTCCTGTATAACAGGCTGCTGATCAAATTCCAGTATTTCTCCGTCTACCACAACCATAATTTCATTTGTATTGTTTACTAACTTTGTATCATTTTCTTCCGAATTTTCATTTACAGCTGTGCTTGTAGTTTCTGTAACAGACTCTGTAACTGTCGAAGTGCCACTGTTTACAGAGGATACTATTTCCTTCAGATAAGATAAATTATTTACAAACTTATATCTGAAATGTATTTCACCGGATACCTTGCTTATTGTTTTATTCAGCTCTATCTGTGCCTTTATTGCAGCACCGTTATACCACGCACTGCTTGAGTCAACTCCGTCACATTTATAATCAGCAAGTCCCACATAAAGTTTTGTATTGCTGTCCTTTAATGTTTCTGCCCACCATGTAACTGCAGTTTTGTAATCAATTGTTTTATTTCCTATTTCCCAGTATATCTGAGGAGCTATGTAGTCAACCCATTCCTCCAGAGCCCATTTTCTTGTATCGGCATAATTTTTATAATATGACTCTGAACCGTATGTATCACTTCCCAAAGGATTATTGCTTTTATTAGCCCATACGCCAACAGGACTTATACCAAATTCAACGCTTCCGTCAATTTCTTCAATTTTATTATGTAATCCCTCAACAAGATCATCTACATTTGATCTTCTCCAGTCATCTTTGTCTTCGCCGTTTCCATACTTTGCATATGATGCAGAGTCATCAAAATCTGCTCCGGGATAAAAATAATCATCAAGATGAATACCGTCTATGTCATAATTTTCCACTATCTCTTCAACACCACTTATAACAAGCTCCTGTACCTCCGGAATAGCAGGATCAAAGTAGAGCTTGCCTTCGTATTCCACAACCCATTCAGGGTTCTGTCTAGCAGGACTGGTAAGTGCAAGACTTTCAAGACTCACACCTGTAGAGTTTGTTATTCTATATGGGTTTATCCACGCATGGAGCTTCATTCCTTTATTATGAGCCTGTTCTATCCAGTACTCAAGAGGATCAAAATCATTATCAGGAGCAACTCCCTGTGAACCTGTAAGTCTTTGACTCCATGGATAAATCTCTGATTTATAAAAGGCATCTGCTTCAGGTCTTACCTGTAAGAAAATATCAGTAATACCCATTGATGCACAGTTATTTATAATTTCATCAGCTTCACTCATTAATGTTTCAGAACTTGTCGTTCCCTTAGAAGGATAATCAAGGTTAAGAGTAGTAGATACCCATATACCTTCCATTCTCTTACTACTGCTATCTGTAACTTCCGTCGAACTGTCAGCCTCTGTTTCAACACTGTTCAGATTTATAAGCTGAAATCCCAGTATAACAGCCAGAATTACAGTTATAAAATATTTCTTATTCATTTTCTCACTCCTTTTTTATAAAATCCAGCCATTTTTTAAGCTTTGCCTCCTGCCCGTTATCGCTTAACTCATAATATCTTGTCCCGACAAGTTCATCAGGCAGATACTGTTGTTTTGTATAGTGGTTTGGATAATCATGTACATATTTATATCCTATGCCATGTCCCAGCTTAATAGCACCGGGATAGTGACTATCTCTCAAATGATTAGGAACTCCCGACGTCTGAATATTTTTTACATCTTCCATGGCTTTATCTATTGAAATAATTGCCCCATTACTTTTAGGTGAACATGCAACATATGCAGCCGCTTGTGCAAGATTTATTCTGCACTCAGGCAGTCCGAGATAATCCACAGCCTGAGCAGCAGCATTTGCAACAACAAGTGCCATAGGATTAGCATTTCCAACATCTTCAGAAGCACAAATCATAATACGCCTTGCTATAAATCTTGGATCTTCTCCTGCATACAGCATTTTAGCCAAATAATATACTGCAGCATCAGGATCAGAACCTCTCATACTTTTTATAAAAGCAGATATTGTATCATAATGATTGTCCCCATCTCTGTCGTAATTTAATGCCCTTTTTTGTATACATTGCTGTGCCGTATTCATATCAATATGTATTTTGCCGCTAATGTTTCTTTCTGTCGTAAGTACAGCCAGTTCAATAGCATTCAATGCAACTCTTGCATCTCCGTTAGCAGTACTTGCAATAAATTCAAGGGCATTTTCTTCAATTTCAGCCTCATATGCCCCAAGTCCCTTTTCATTATCTGTAATAGCTCTTTTTAAAATAGTTTTAATGTTATCTACAGTTAAATGCTTAAGCTCAAAAACTATGCTTCTTGATACAAGAGCTTTATTTACTTCAAAATAAGGATTTTCTGTTGTTGCACCTATAAGTACTATTGTGCCGTCCTCAACAAAAGGCAGAAGAGTATCCTGCTGTGTTTTATTAAATCTGTGAATCTCATCTATAAACAGTATTGTCTTTTTACCATATCCGCCAAGAAACATTTTAGCTTTGTCTATTGTATCAGTTATATCCTTTTTGCCGGCAGTTGTGGCATTTATCTGCATAAATTCACTTTTTGTACTGTTAGCTATGACTTTAGCAAGAGTAGTTTTACCTGTTCCGGGGGGACCATATAATATAATTGAGGAAAGCTTATCGGCTTTTATTGCTCTGTAAAGAAGAGTATTTTTACCTACAATGTGTTCCTGCCCCACAAATTCATCTAAAGTCTGTGGTCTGAGCCTTGCAGCAAGGGGGCTTTCCTTTTTTAAATTACTTTCTGCCTGATATTCAAATAAATCCATTGATATGTCACCCTTATTTTCAAATAAACATTACATTTAATAATAATATATTTTGACTAAAAAATCAAGTAATTAAGAAATCCTGTAATAAATAATTAATGTTATCCCTAATATAAAATTAGGTATTATTGTAAATTTTATCAAATTGAGGGCATATATGAGTTTGCTAAATAAAATACCATAAATTAATTTATAAATATAGTCTTTCATTCCTATATTTTTACAAAAAATATTACCTTATATCTTTATTGCTTTATTCTAAAAAATTTGTATAGTTGTTCTCATCAATACCAAATATT